>JABDQK010000128.1 GCA_013042255.1 Flavobacteriaceae bacterium
ATCCCTCCGACAACAGCAGGAATAATCCCTGCAATAGGAGGGGCCTCACTGGCCAGTGCCAGTCCCAGCCCTAACGGAAGGGCGATGAGGGAAACTACAAAACCCGAGAATATATTTTTGGGCAGGCCTTTAACAAAACCGCCGATTTGATCTTTATTTACTGTCATTTCTGATCGCGTACTATTAAGACGTCTGTTGGGAGGTCAGACAATATATATTCGATATCGTGGGGAAAAATACGGTCGAGCAGCCCCGACTTTTTAGGAGCGTTTATTACCAGCAGATCTGCCCTGACTACCTCTGCATAGTGTCCGATGGAATAGCCGCGTTTCCCAAATATACTTTGGATCTTTACAGCTACCGACGACTTAAGGTTAGCAGGAATGTCCTGTATTATACTCCTAACCCTGGACTCTTCTTTTTCTTTTAGTTGTTCCTTACGCAGGGAAGCCTTTTCAAGGGATTCATCATCTTCAACTGTAATATGCAATTCCTTCTGTGTGATTTCCTCCACGATGGTAATTTGCTGTACCCCTAATACCTTACCAATTTCAAAGGCTTTGAGCAGGGCAAAAGGAGTGCTGGGGTCGTCAAATCCGTTCACTACAATGTGTTGGGAAACTACTCTCACAGCCGAAGGCTTGATCATCAGCAAGACAGAACAGCTTACCTTGCGAGTGAGGTCCCGGGCGATGGTCCCTACATAGAACTGATACATATTTTCATGCTGAAGTGCCCCGAGCACAAGCAGATCTACTTTAAAGGAAGAACAAGCGCTTACAATGGTATCTACAGGCTTTCCTTTCATCCAATGCACTTCCGGATGGTTTTCGGGATACTCAACAGACCGGAGTAAGCCTTCTATTTTAGCTTGTTTTTCAGCGGTTTTCTCCCCGACATGCAAGAGTATTAGTCGGGCATTGAAGTAATAGGCAATACGCGTGACCTCCATAAGGTTGACTTCCAGGGAGGGGGAGAAGGCAAAACCGAAAAGGAGGGTTTTAAAAGGTTGTAGATTTGATCGGGGTTCCGGCATGGGGCGTAATATAACACAATTAACCAAAGTACACCCTTATGCTTTCTCACTTTAGAGCAGGAAATTTGGATGAGCTGGGTTGAGGTTTGTAGAATATTGTTTTTATTTGTTAAAACTAGAAAAGGGAAAAGATAAATTTTCCTTTCACAAAAGAATAAAAGAGATATGCTCGAACTGGCAGGGATTATTATTCTGGGAATTATCGCACAATGGGTAGCCTGGCGCCTTAAACTTCCCGCCATCCTTCCCCTGATTCTTATCGGCTTGCTGGTAGGGCCAATCGCGACTCTTTACACCGAAGACGGGCAAAAGCTTATTGAGCCGATCTGGAACGGGGAAAAGGGATTATTCCCGGGAGAAGGACTTTATTATTTTGTCTCTCTGGCCATAAGTATTATCCTTTTTGAAGGCGGACTTACCTTAAAAAGATCAGAGATTTCCAATGTGGGTCCTGTGATCACGAAACTGATCACGGTAGGGACCATGGTAACTTTTTTTGGAGCGGGGATGGCCGCCCACTTTATATTCGACCTTAGCTGGCAGATCTCCTTTTTGTTTGCGGCCCTTGTCATTGTTACGGGCCCAACGGTAATTACACCCATCCTCAGGAACATCCCGTTAAAAAAAGATGTTTCTGCCGTTTTAAAATGGGAGGGGATCCTGATCGACCCAATAGGCGCTTTGGTTGCCGTACTGGTCTTTGAATTTATCAGTGTTGGGGAGGGGCAGGCCTATACCAAAACTGCCCTGATTGAATTCGGGAAGATCCTCCTCTTTGGTACAACTTTTGGCTTTACTTTTGCACACGCCCTTGCTTTTGCTATTAAAAGAAACTTTATCCCGCACTACCTGCTCAATGTAGTTTCCCTTTCTGTTGTACTCCTTGTTTATGTAGAATCTGATGTCTTTGCACACGAATCGGGTTTACTGGCTGTTGTAGTAATGGGCATGGTGATGGGAAATATGAATCTCCCAAACCTGAAGGAACTGCTGTACTTTAAAGAATCACTCAGCGTTTTGCTGATCTCCATCCTTTTTATACTGCTGGCGGCCAATATCAATATCAGTGATATGGAGCTGATCTATAATTGGAACACGGCCATACTTTTCCTTGTCA
>JABDQK010000129.1 GCA_013042255.1 Flavobacteriaceae bacterium
TGCAGGACCTAATGGGGCTGCCAATTTCCCGATTCTAAGTACTGCTTATGTGGAAAGTGGAAATGTAGTCATTAAGGGCTGGTCGCGTCCCGGAGCTACCTTAGAGTTCTTCCTTACCGATATTAACGAGGGAACTGCCACATCTGGTGATAATGAATTGGGTAACACCAAGGATTACGGAGAAGGTCAGGTCTATATCGGCTCAGCTGTTGAGGGAAGTGTAGCGGATCTCGACGGGGGCAATTCGGTATACCTCGATACAGACGGCAATACAGATAATACCAATCTTTTTGAGGTACATATCCCGATTCCTCCGGGAGTTGAAGTGGGAAATCTTATTACCGGAACAGCTACCCTGGCAAATACTACTTCAGAATTTTCTCCTTTTAGTGTGATTGTGATCAGAACGGTAATCACGAATCGAAGGATTACTTATCGGGTTAACGGTAATTAATACTATCAGTTTTTTGTCCTTTACTTCAATTCTTTTATAGAAAATCCTTTTTCTATTAGAACTTTTTTGTTAGAACTGCTGACCTAAATCTGGCAAATATCTATGGCAACAGCTTATGGCACTTTTACAACATTAATTTTCAGGGCATTCTCGTATGCATATTTTTGTTCTATTGCATAAAAACCTTCCAGATCAGTTGTATGTACATTTAATTCCATAATGAAACTTAGCCTGCAATTCCTATATAGTTTAGCATTTTTAGTGGCCATATCAACCTATGGACAGGTAGGAGTGGGCGCCAACTTTGGCATTGAAGCTGACGCATATTCCGGAGACGTTCTTTCTGGTTTAACTACAGACGACTGGTTCTATAATGGCATTTCAGGTTCGGGGGTTGTAGATGAGGCTACGGCCGCAGCAATGGGTTACGCTGCTCAGTTAGCAGCCGGGAATAATATTGCCTTCGACCTTAGGCAGAGCATCCCCAATTATGCTTCCAACAATGGTTACATCTGGTATAGTACACGATACGGGAGGGATTATGTTAATCAGTCTTCCAATGACCTTACAACTTTTACCGGAGGACAAAATGGCCAGAATCCTATGACCAGTTGGGGTGTATCACCTGGTCCCGTGCCGGCTAAAACAGACATTGTAGACGCTGGAGTACATATGCGGCGAAACGGAATTAACGTCACTGATGATCTTTGGGTAGATCTCATGATTTCTACTTTATCATCCTCAGGGAATCACTTTGTGGACTTTGAGCTATTCGTTTCGGAAATCCAAAATACGGGAACAGGCTTTACTAATTCGGGCCCAGACGAAGGGCATACTGCCTGGAGGTTCGATGCAAGTGGAAACGTTACGCAGATCGGAGATATGATTATTGGATTTTCGTATAGTGGAACTGGAGTTTCAGGAGTAGAGGTGCGTTTATGGGTAGACCGTTCACTTTTTGTACCTGGGACCTCTCCAGGGGGGACCTCTACTTTTGTCTGGGGATCTAATATTTCTGGAGGCAGCACCTATGGTTATGGGCAGATCGTGGTTCCCGGAGGTTCTCTTCTCAGTAATGTGAATTCACTTTCAACTACAGGCCCTCCCTGGGGAACTACTAACACTTCAGGTTATTCCGCAAACTTTAACGCTCAGTATTTTGCAGAAGTAGGAGTTAATTTTACCCAATTGGGATTTGACCCCCGCGCTTTGTTTGGTAATGGTGCAGCCTGTGATTCTCCCTTTAGTGCCATATTGACAAAATCGAGGACTTCCTCATCCTTTACTTCTTCTCTTAAGGATTTTTCCGGGCCATACGATTTCTTGGGCAGTGCTGCAGGTACACAGGTCAATACAACCATCACGGACCCAGGGGATTTCGATTCCTGTCTTACAGGGGAAACATTAACCCTACAGGCAGAATTTGTTTCTCCCTCTTCTGAATATGTCTGGTATTCCCTGACGCCTGGAGTAGTATTCCCTGCAAATGGACTATCCGAGATTTCCGGCGTTGGAATGGATAATGTACAAATTGATACTATGGGGGACTATCAGCTTGGTATTGCTCCTCTACCGGGATGTAACCCAGCTACAGATCCGACAGATATTATTAGTATCAGGGCCATACCTTGTGCAGCTGATGAAGCTTATAGCGGTATTGAAAATACAACTCTGAATATTGCAGCTCCGGGGGTTTTATCAAATGATTCCGATAATGATTCCGGAGATGTTCTTACGGTCACAACAGTTCCTGTAATAGATGTTACCAACGGAACACTCACCTTGG
>JABDQK010000130.1 GCA_013042255.1 Flavobacteriaceae bacterium
CGGCGGTATTTTACTCCCCTGAATCGGTAGCTATCAAAAAGCTGGCGCCTTTATCAGCAGAACAGATCAGGACGGCTTTTAAAAATGACAAACTGGAAGTATTTACCGATCCCGGGGAATTTGAACATTTTTTATACCAGCAGGAAATTGATAATACAATATTTCTGCTGATGAGTTCCGGAAATTATGGCGGACTAGACCTGCAGGCATTCCTGAGTCACCTGGGGATTAGTTAAGGAACCTATTACACTAAGATCAAACACCAAATTGTCTGAGATGATGATCGAGGTGTTTATACTGCATCATACCCCATTGTTCATGTGTAAGGCGCCCGAATAAGGGGTGAGGATTCCATGTTTTTCTGTTGTTCAGCTGGTGGAATTCAGTGATCAACGCCCGTAGTTTCTCTCTTTCGGTGGTAAAATCTTTGGCTTCAGTTGTTTTTGCAAAAGGAGAGGTAGGTAAATTTTTACGCCAGGGTCGATCGTTGTAAAGCGACTTTTTAAAAAACCATCTGACCAGTAGATTGCCTTTTTTAGAATTGGGTTTATTGGAAACAGCTACTTTTAAGGGAACCTGACAATGCCATACCATCTGCCCAACGGTCATCTTCCCCCATAGTCCGCTGTCTGAAGCTTTTAATTGGTCTACCCTGCTAAGTATTTCCCCATAAGCTTCACTTTCGAAAAGAGATTTCACAACTTGCTTTTTTATTGCAGTGGGAAATGTACATTAAAAATATTTAGTTGATTATCTTTAGACATGGAAAAAATGCCGGATTCATTCTCCATAAAATCGTGGGCCGACGACGACAAACCGCGGGAAAAATTAAGACAAAAAGGAAGGTCGGTGCTCACAGATGCTGAACTTCTGGCAATTCTGATAGGCTCCGGTAGCAGAGAAGACAGTGCCGTTAGCCTTGCCAAAAAGATCCTGAACAGTTCAAATGAGAACCTTCATCAGTTGGGTAAGTTTTCTGTAGAACGCCTGATGAAATTTAAAGGGATAGGGGAGGCCAAAGCCGTGACCATTGCTGCAGCACTCGAAATAGGGAGAAGAAGAAGAGAATCAGGAAGTCATTCGCCAACTAAAATCCGGGGGAGTGCCGATGCATTTGCTGTATTAGAACCCATTATGGCCGAGCTTGAACACGAAGAATTCTGGATACTTTACCTAAACAATGCCAATACTGTAATACACAGGGCTCAGCTAAGTAAAGGAGGAATTACGGGGACCCTTGTCGATGTAAGACTCGTCTTAAAAAGGGCGCTGGAGCTCGGTGCTGTGGCCATCATCCTGGCCCACAACCACCCTTCCGGTGCTCTTGTTCCGAGTGAAGCAGACAGAGCGATAACAAAAAAATTAAAAGAAGCTGCAAAGGTGCTCGATATAAGAGTCCTGGATCATCTGATCATCGCCGAAAAGTCCTTTTACAGCTTTGCAGACCAACACCTACTCTAATATGCTGTTGATCTACACCCATAAAATTACCCCGCGCTTCAGCTATATCATGAAACAGATATTTAAGCGGATGCTGCAGATTGATGTTGGATATACCACCAAAATAGAAGATTTTATTAAACACTCGGGGCCAAAGATCACCTACACCAAACAGCCACTACAAAATGAATTCTTTGTCAAGAGCCATCCCTTGTTGTTTGAACAGGGTATTCGAAATGTTGATATTACCATTTCTCAATGGGATGACGTACCCTGTTTTTTTCACGCAGGGGAAAGGAGTAATGTTCCCTTTGATATTTTCGCGGCGAGTTTTTATCTCTTATCCCGTTATGAGGAATACTTTCCTCATGTTAAAGATCTCTTCGGCAGATTTCCTTTCAAGGAAAGTCTGGCTCATGAGCATAGTTTTCTAAAACGCCCCGTGGTTGATCTCTGGGCTCAAAAGCTCCGTATTTTACTTCAGGAGCGATTCCCAGATTTGAAGGTACCTGCCAAACAAGTGCGATATACTTCCGTTATTGACGTTCCGGTGTCCCACAGTTTTGCACACAGGGGATTTTTCCGCAGTGGAATAGGCTTGTTACTCGATTTGTTCTCCCTGAAGTTCAGAAGGGTAGCCCAACGGATTATGGTCCTTGTCAGGCTGAGGAAGGATCCTTTTGATAACTTTTCTGATCTGATTGAGATTCATAAAAAACACGGAGTACCGGGGATGTTTTTCTTCCAATTTGCCCAATACTCGAGATACGACAAAAATATATCCACCGAGAACAACCACTTTCGGTATTTGATAAAATCGGTGGCTGATTACAATAAGGTCTCTCTGGCGGCATCGTATAGTTCTTTTACCAATTTTGATTTGCTCAAGGATGAAAAGCTGAATTTAACTAATGTGATCAACAGACCGGTGGATTATGTGCGGTTGCGCTACAATCGGGTCGACATTCCGGAAACTTACCGGAATCTTGTGGACGCCGAATTTACGGATGATTATTCCATGGGATATACCCATGAAACGGGATTTAAAGCAGGAACTTGCACCTCCTTTTATTTTTATGATATTCCCCTGGAGATACAGCAACCGGTAAAGATCCATCCGTTTGCTGCCCATGATTATGCCTTGTTAAAGCTGGAGTCTGAGGAAGAAATATTTTTGGAATTAGACCGCTTGCACCGGGAAATAAAGAATGTCAATGGGCATTTTATCACCGTATTTTCTAACGAATTGCTTGGTACGGAACAAAAAACAAACTGGCTCAAGTTATATTCAGAAATGATTGTCAGGTATTATGTATAGAGAAGTAGTTACCGATGTTTTCTTCGACCTCGACCATACCCTCTGGGATTTTGAAAAAAATTCTGCACTGACCTTCGAGAAAATATTTAAGGATCATGGGATCGATCTCGAACTAGAGCTCTTCCTCAATGAATATAGACCGGTTAACCTGGAATTCTGGAAATTATACAGGGAAAATAAAATTGAAAAAGAAGCTTTGCGTTATCAAAGGCTGCGTAAGGTCTTTGACAGGGTGAATTATCCTGTTGAGGATGCTGTGATTAACAGCCTTGCACATGCCTATATCGAATACCTTTCAACACATGGGCACTTATTGCCCTATACTCGTGAGATTCTCGATTATTTGAAACCGAGATACAGGATGCATATTATAACTAATGGGTTTGAAGAAGTACAGACGAAAAAGTTGCACAATGCTGGAATATCGGGATACTTTGATCAGATTATTAATTCAGAAATGGCAGGGGTTAAAAAACCAAATCCGATAATATTTCAACTTGCCCTGGCCCGAACCATGGTACTTCCTCAGCATGCCGTTATGGTGGGAGATAACCTCGAAGCTGATATACTAGGCGCACGCGCTATGGGAATACACACTATTCATCTTAATGTTCATGGCGATCCTTTTCACGATCATGGGGAAATCATTCACCATCTTAGTGAAATAAAATCTTTTTTATAAAGTTATATAGGGAAAGGGGAGTGCATATACTGTAAATCAGGATGCCTTAACAGTGCCTTAGGATGCAGAAATTTAAATACTTCATATTGGCATTATTGCTGGGTTTGACCTCCTGTGTGGAGGAGCAAAACTTCGACCAGTTTGACGACCTTGAGATCATTCCTACCATTGAAGCAAGTATTTTGTATGTGGAAAGTCCTGAAAGTGTTATAAATGACGCCAACGGTGCGATCTGGTATATTCAGACCTTTAATTTTGATGCTTTTAACGAGAGTTTCTTTGCGGATAACGTGTTGGATGGGGTAATGACTTATGAGCTTGAAAACACCACCAGTAAGGAGTTGGAAATTGTTTTTGAATACCTCGATGAGGCCGGAAACGTCCTTGATACAGAATTTTTTTCACTCGATCCCGGCCCAGCATCAATAATAAGACGTGAGACCACTTATGGTACGCCGTCAGGGCGAAGTTTAGATATCATTAGAAACACTTCGGCAGTACGAGTAAGTGCCAGTAATCTGGGCGATACAACAAGTGTTTCTTCTCTGCCAGATCCTAGGGTTATCTTCAGGTCCAGCGGTAAATTCAGGTTACAATTAAAATGAGATCATGGGGACTCTTTATTATAGCTGCACTCTGGGGTAGTGGCTCTCTCTTTAGCCAGAACAAGGAGTTACTCTACGATTTCACCGAGATACCACAGGCAATTTTATTGAATCCCGGGATGAACACTTCTTTTTCCTGGTATGCCGGAGTTCCTCTTGCGTCTGGAATTTATGGCCAGGCTGGAACAAGTGGAATTACAGTTAATGATCTGTTTGCCAATGATGGAGTTGATTTCAATGTTAAAGTACGCACACGTGCGCTTAATGGCTTGTCAAAAAGGGATGAATTCGGTGCAACAGTTAATATAGACCTGCTTCACGGCGGATACAGAAGTAAGAAAAACCCAAGGCATTTTTATTCCTTTGGAGTGTATTTTGAATCGAGTACAATTCTGTACTGGCCACAGGATCTCGCTTTTCTGGCCTTTGAGGGGAACGCAGATCAGCTGGGCAGAAGGTTTGATCTGGGGCACCTGAAGACCAGGGGAGAAGGACTTACGGTTTTTCATTTCGGTCTTAACAAGGAATTAAACCGAAGCCTCACCGTGGGTGCCAGGGCTAAGTTATATTCCGGCATCTACGATTTCCATTCTTCAACGAATTCGGGTTATTTCGTAACAAATGAAGGTCAGAATAATCTTTTGGCTAATACCCTGGAAGCCGATATGCAGTTGCGAACCTCGGGCATAGAAGAGATCAGGGCTATCATTGATAACGAAGCAGAAGGAACTGTGGCCAATGTGATCACCAAAAGAGCACTCCTTGGAGGAGATCTGGGTATTGGGGTTGATCTGGGTTTCACTTATCAGATTAATGAAAGAACAGTGGTAACAGGAAGTCTGCTCGATCTCGGATTTGTATATCATTCGGGCGATATCAAAGGATATTCGTTGCAGGGGAGTGCAACTACAGAAGGTGTGGAAGTCATTCTGCCCGATGCTTTTAATGATGCCAATTCAGATTTCTGGCAGGATCTGGTTGATGAAATAGAAGCCCAATTACCCTTTGAGGATAACAATACAAGTTATATCACATTCAGGCCCACTCAATTATACGGGTCGCTGAGGTATAATTTTGGTGAACCAGTAAATGGTGATCTCGATTGCGACTGTGATATTGGTGTTACAGATGCTGATATGCGTTTTTCTTACCGAAATGCCCTGGGAGTGCAACTTCATGCCATTAACAGACCCAGGGGGCCACAAGCTGCTCTTACAGCTTTTTATCTCCGTAGAATCGGAAATTTCCTTGGATTGAAAACAACCTACACAGTTGATAAATTTTCCATGACCAATATAGGATTGGGGATAAATGTGCAGGCAGGCCCGGTCAATTTTTATGTTCTGGGAAATAACCTTCTCGGATATCAGAACCTTGCCGACAGCCATTATGCGTCTTTTCAAATAGGATTTAATATCCTATCTTGGGGAACTAACCGATAGTTCTCATCCATGAAAATTTACAGTACCGTTTTGCTTCTCTTTC
>JABDQK010000007.1 GCA_013042255.1 Flavobacteriaceae bacterium
TTTCCGGCAAAATTTTGCAACTGTACTTCAGTGATTGCTATGATCTCTTTTCCGTCTCCTTTAAGGTGGTTCACAACGTTCCGTCGTTCCTTTTTGTCGTCTATCGCATCGAGGCAGATCACTGCAAAGGTTTCTGCTATACACATCATGACATTGGTGTGATATATGGGCATTCTGTTGCCATCTACCGACTGGTAGGCGGTAAAAATAATCGGCGTACATTCCATATCCTCGCAGAATTCTATAAAAAGGTCTTCATCTGCTCTGGGGGATAAAGCACAGTAGGCTTTCTGATGATCCCTGTCCATAACAATACTGCCTGTCCCCTCTAAAAACAGACCCTCTTCTTCTGCCGATGTATAATCGATGACCGTTCTGATCTCAAATCCTTTTTCTTCAAGAACATCCAGAATATCTTCGCGTCGTTCCCTACGTCTGTTCTCGGCAAACATCGGATATAATCCTACGGTACCACTAGCATGAAAAGACACCCAGTTGTTAGGGAATATAGAATCAGGGGTATCTCTTTCATAAATGTCCTCTACAACAATCACATCTACTCCATTTGATCTTAAAAGTGATACAAATTGGTCGAATTCCTGCTGTGCTCTCAGGTTGATCGTCTGATTCTTTATATCGATATCTTCCTGGAAATAGTTGTTGACCGCAGTTTCCTCGTTCATTCTAAAACGAACCGGTCTCACCATCAATATTGTATTTGTAATCTGCATTGAAGGAAAAAATTTGCAGGCTAAAGGTAGCTCTTTAACCGGATTTTTTAAGTGGACTTCCTCCTTTATTTTACCCGAAGAAATTGTTGGAATTATTCTCTGATCAGGGGCAGGGTACTACAGCGCAAAAGGCCTTCCTGTTTGCCGATTTCTTGGTATGGAACTTCCTCTACCATAAATCCCTGTTCCCTTAACCAGTTATTGAGACGGGTAAAAGATCGCTCAGAAACGATCACTTCAGGTGAAATGGAGAACACATTACTGAACATCTGGTACATTTCATCGCTGTCAATTTCAAAGACGCGATCTTTTCCAAAATAATTCAATAGCCATTCGTATTCCTCTTCCATAAGAAAGCCGTTTTTGTGAAGTATGGCCTTGTCTCTTCCAATAGGCTGAAAACAACAATCGAGATGAAGGGCATTCTGCCTTGGATCTGTATTTGATTTTCTCAGATCAAAGGATTTTATTTTTTTATGTGGAAATGCTTCTTTTAAATATGCAACTGCTTCAATATTGGTCCGTGCGGTGATATAGTCAGAATAGTCTTCTCCCCTATAGGTTCCAACAAATATATAATCCTTCCACGGCATTACATCTCCCCCTTCTATATGGACAGGCTCAGGCGGAATAAGGATTTTATTGGGATCGATGACATCGAGAACATGGATGATGGCTTCAAACTCCTTTTCCCTTTCAGGAAGGATATTAGCTTTGATGAGTTTATCCTCAATTACGAAAGCGATGTCTCTCGAAAAAATCTGATTGCAATTCTCCAGAAGCTCTGGCCTGAATACTTTAACCCCATGTTTCCTGAGAACGCTGTTAAATGCCTCCATTTCACCTATCATATCCTCTTCCCTGGGATAGGTCCCTGCCAGGATATGTTCAAGCGATTTAGGGTCATAGGCTTCCTCCGGCTTTGGGATAGGGCCGGGACTGTTAGCAATACCAAGGACTACCGCTTTTAGTGGGGAGGTCTCATCCCTTACATTAAGTTGAAGCATAGATAGCTGCCTAACGCTTTTTTAGAGGAACGAAAGGTCGTTCATTCTCGCCTATGTATACTTGTCTCGGCCTGCCTATGGGTTCTCCCCTCAATCGCATTTCGCGCCACTGGGCAATCCAACCGGGTAATCTACCCATTGCAAACATTACAGTAAACATCTCCGTTGGTATACCCAAAGCTCTGTAAATGATCCCTGAATAAAAATCTACATTAGGATACAGTTTTCGCTGTACAAAATAAGGATCTTCGAGAGCCACCTTTTCAAGGCCCTTGGCGATAGAAAGGATAGGATCTTCGATTCCTAAATCCCCAAGAACTTCATCTGCGGCCTTTTTGATAATCTTGGCGCGGGGGTCAAAGTTTTTGTAAACCCTGTGGCCAAAGCCCATCAATCTGAAAGGATCATCCTTGTCCTTGGCTTTATTCATATATTTCTGAGTATCCCCTCCGTCGGCTTCTATAGCCTCCAGCATTTCCAATACCGCCTGGTTGGCGCCACCGTGCAGAGGACCCCATAGGGCAGATATACCCGCCGATAGGGATACAAAAAGTCCGGCATGTGATGATCCTGTTATTCGCACCGTGGAAGTAGAACAATTCTGTTCGTGATCAGCATGCAGAATAAGGAGCTGATCCAGGGCATCGATGACAATTTTATTCTTAACGTATTCCTTATTGGGTCTCTTAAACATCATTTTGTGGAGGTTCTCCACATAACCCAGCGAATCATCCCCATAGTCAAGAGGTAGTCCTTTTTGTTTTCGCATTGTCCAGGCTACCAGAACCGGGAATTTTGCCATAATCCTGATAATGGCGTGGTACATTTCTTTCTCCGAGGAAATGTTTACGGAAGATGGATTAAAGGCTATTAAAGCACTGGTAAGGGAGGAAAGCACTCCCATCGGGTGTGCCGATTTTGGAAAAGCATCAAGGATCTTTTTCATCTCCTCATCCACATGAGATTCATGTTTAATGTCTTCGTGGAACTGGTTTAATTCTTCTTTATTAGGTAATTCCCCAAAAATAAGGAGGTAAGCAACCTCGAGAAAATCAGCCTTTTCAGCTAATTCTTCGATATTATATCCACGATAGCGCAAAATACCTTTCTCCCCATCGAGGTAAGTAATTGCACTTTCGCAGGATCCGGTATTTTTATAACCTGGATCCAGCGTGATCATTCCCGTAGAGGAACGCAGGGTTTTGATATCAATAGCCAGTTCCTGTTCTGTGCCTTCAACCACAGGGAATTCGTATTTTTTTCCTTCGTATTCGAGTATTGCTTTGTCTTTCATGCAGGTGATTTTGAGATTATACTGACGGGATGTTAAAGGTAATAAAAAGGGGCCTTCTTAACAATTCTAAGCAAGGCTTTATGCCCAGACAATGAACATTTTTAAAAGAATTTATCAGAGTGATAAATACATCTGCCTAATTTTGAATACTATAGAGTTTCTCATAGTATTCATCGACGGATTTCTTCCAGGTAAAACGCATTTTTTTGGCCTCAGACTTAATCGCCTTCCACTTTTCAGGTTTATTCTGATAAATATCTAGGGCCTCATCAAAACAGCGGAGCATATTTTCAATCTTTTCATCATAACTGTCCCCATCAAACGCAAAGCCCGTTTTAAGATGAGTTACGGTGTCCTTTAATCCTCCTGTACTGTGTACAAGACACGGATTACCGTTTCTCATGGCCAGCATCTGACTAATCCCACATGGTTCAAACTGACTCGGCATAAAATACAAATCGGTCTCCAGATAAATAGAGTCTATCACATCTTCAGACTGCCCGTTAAAAAATATAAAGTTTTCCTGTTCCTTGCTCAGTTTCCTGAACAACTCCTCGTATTCAGGAGCCCCCGTTCCAAGCACCATATAGATGCCGTTTACTTTTTCAAGTTTCTTTAAAATAGCCAGAAGTGCCTCAGGCGATTCCTTAAAGAAAAAGAATTTTTGCTCTGTTAATCGTGCAACACTGGAGCAGATAAACTTTGGTTTCTCGTATAAATAGGGAAGTAACTTTTCCCCGGTATGAGCAAGAAAATCGGCTTTGTATTTCTTTGACTCTTCCTGTAGCCATCCAAATATAGCCTTGACTGCATTTTTAAAGAGCATATTCCGTTTTGCCGATCGAATGTTTTTGTAGTTACTCCCATTTAATATCCCAAACAACCGACCCTGATTATCGGCCTCCAGGAGATCCTTCTCAAGCGACTCTCCTCCGATAAATTCAGGCGGTCTGCTGGGTAGTAATATATCCTGTTTATACGAGGGTGAAACCGTATGAACCGAATCAGCAAGCCTTATCCCTGTTGCCATAAGGTTTATACAGTCTTGATAGCGATAGTCCATCAGTCGTTTCATGTCATAGCTAACTTCGGGAAACCAGGTATTGACTGAAGCCTCATTCCCTTCAAAAGGACGGATGCCCTGTATGGCAAGGTTGTGAATGCTATAAACAAATCTGTATTGCTTAAGGGAAGCGTATTTATCGTGATAGGTTTTCAGAAAGAGTAAAAGGCTGGTATGCCAGTCGTGTAAATGCACTATATCTAAAGTTCCGAAAGCCTTGTTATTGATCGCCGTGGCTACTGCTGTACAAAAGATGGCAAATTTGTTCGAATCGGTGAAAAATGGCTTCTCCGGATCATTGTGATAAATTTTGCCTATCTCACCAGCTTTTATCTCCGGATGGTGAACTACATAGTGGTTAATGTTCTCCAGTTCCTTCTTGGGTGGCACTTTGTAGAGTTCAGCCGTATAGGGTTTCCCGTTTAAGCTAAACTGAAGTTCCACCAGGAGCTCGCCATTGAGATGTAATCTAGAATAGCTCGGAACCACAACATGAACCATATCACCCCGTTCGGCAATTTGCCTGGGAACGTCACGTACCACATCCCCCATTCCTCCTGCTTTGCAATTAGGAATGGCGTCATTTTCGGCGGCAACAAATAAAAAGTGATTCATAAATGAGTTCTGGGAATTAGGGAAGTTAAAAAAAGCCTTTCAATTTACGAAAGGCTTTTCTATTCTTAACTGATTATTAATGTCCGACCTTAAACGCATCGACTCCGGGATAATGGGCAACTTCACCCAGTTCCTCCTCAATGCGCAGCAGCTGGTTGTATTTTGCCATCCGGTCTGAACGGGAAGCAGAACCGGTTTTAATCTGCCCGGTATTCAGTGCAACTGCCAGATCAGCTATTGTATTGTCTTCAGTCTCCCCTGATCGGTGAGACATCACGCTTGTATACCCGGCATTCTTAGCCATATTCACAGCAGCAATGGTTTCTGTGAGCGTTCCTATCTGGTTGACCTTGATTAGAATTGAATTGGCTATTCCTTCTGAGATTCCTCTTGAGAGTCTTGTGACATTGGTCACAAATAAATCATCTCCCACCAACTGCACCTTATCCCCGACCAGATCAGACAAGATCTTCCATCCTTTCCAGTCATTTTCATCCATTCCGTCTTCAATGGAAATAATCGGGTATTTGTCACAAAGTTCGGCCAGGTATTTCGCTTGCTCTTCGGAAGTTCTCACGGCTCCTTTGTCCCCTTCAAATTTTGTATAATCGTATTTACCGTCCACAAAGAATTCTGCTGCGGCACAATCAAGGGCTACCATTACTTCATCCCCAAAAGCATACCCTGCGTTCTTAACAGCAATACTGATTGTATCCAAAGCGTCTTCTGTACCTTCCAGGGTTGGAGCAAAACCACCTTCATCTCCTACTGCAGTACTTAAACCACGATCGTGAAGTACTTTTTTAAGATGGTGAAATATTTCAGTTCCCATTTGTATGGCATGCGAAAAACTCTTGGCCTTTACCGGCATCACCATGAATTCCTGAAAAGCGATGGGTGCATCCGAATGCGAACCCCCGTTAATAATATTCATCATAGGCACCGGAAGGGTGTTAGCACTAACCCCACCTACATACCTGTATAGTGACATCCCCATTTCGTTTGCAGCAGCTTTTGCAACGGCAAGAGACACACCCAGAATAGCATTGGCTCCTAGTTTAGACTTGTTAGGGGTACCATCTAGCGAGATCATAGTCTGGTCTATCAGATTCTGATCAAACACCATCATCCCCTTTATTTCTTCAGCTATCTTAGTATTTACATTTTCGACCGCTTTCATAACTCCCTTCCCCATATAGGCTTTCCCGCCATCTCGTAATTCTACGGCCTCATGTTCCCCGGTAGAAGCACCGGAAGGTACGGCTGCCCGACCCATTACTCCGTTTTGCGTTACTACATCTACCTCTACGGTAGGATTACCCCTGGAGTCGAATATCTGACGGGCATGGACATCTAGTATAATACTCATAATTTATTGCTTTTTATGGGTTGATTTCTTTCATTTCAAAGATACAAAAGGCCTCGGTGAATCGTGAAGATTCCTAAAAAAATGGTTGATTCCCCTTCTTTTTTTAAACTGAAACTCCTGTATTAGAATGCTCTTTTATCCATTGGAAAAACTGATCGAATAAATAGGAAGCATCATGCGGCCCTGGACTCGCCTCAGGGTGGTACTGCACAGAAAAAACATTTTTATCTTTCATCCTTATCCCTGCCACTGTTTTGTCGTTGAGATGCTCATGAGTGATCACCAGTTCGGGATGCGCCTCCGTTTCTTCCCTGTTTATAGCAAATCCGTGATTCTGAGAGGTGATTTCTCCCTTCCCAGTTCCAAAATTAATCACCGGGTGATTGATTCCTCTGTGTCCGTTGAACATCTTGTACGTAGAAACCCCGTTTGCCAGTGCAATAATCTGATGGCCCAGACATATCCCGAATAGTGGCTTGTCCTGAGCGATGATCTCCCTTGCCGTTTCAATTACTCCTTTCAGTGGTTCCGGATCACCCGGGCCATTTGAAATAAAGTAGCCGTCGGGATTCCATGCCTTAAGCTCTGAGAAAGGCGTGGTGTATGGGAACACCTTAATATATGCATCCCTGGCTGCGAGATTTCTCAGGATATTCTTTTTGATGCCTATATCAAGTGCTGCAATGCGGTAGGTTGCATCTTCCTTTCCATAGTAGTAAGGTTTTTTGGTCGATACCTTTGAAGCAAGCTCCAGGCCTTCCATGCTGGGTATCTTTTTAAGTTCGGCCTTGAGGGCATCCAGTTCATCCACTCTTGTTGAAATCACCGCATTCATGGCCCCGTGATCCCGAATATAGCTCACCAGGGCTCGCGTATCTACATCAGATATAGCAAAGAGCTTGTTGTTATTTAGAAATTCAAGAAGGCTTTCATCAGCATCCGGCCTTGAATAATCATAACTGAAATTTTTGCATATGAGGCCGGCGATTTTAACCGAATCTGATTCAATTTCTTCATTATGGGCCCCGTAATTCCCAATATGGGCATTGGTCATCACCATCAATTGTCCAAAATAAGAAGGATCTGTAAATATTTCCTGATAGCCCGTCATTCCCGTATTAAAACACACCTCCCCAAAGGCTGTGCCATCGGCATTACCTACCGATTTACCATAAAAAATAGTTCCATCTGCCAGCAATATGAGTGCTTTCTTCTTGGTTTGATATTTCATTAAACTGTCATTTTTTGGTTTCACAAATAAACATAAAAAAAGGATAGACTTGCAGGTCTATCCTTTTCAAATTTTAAAGACATTATGAACATCCTATTCTTTGGAGTCATCTGTTTTTGTTTCTTCAGCATCCTTAGTTTTTTCTTTCTTTGGAGCTTCAGCCTTAGGCTTTTCAGTTTTAGTTTCCTTTTCAGCTTTAGGAGCTTCAGCTACTTCCACCTCTTCAACGCTTTCGGCGGCAGGTGCTGCGGTAGCTTCCGCTTTCTTAGAGCTTCTGCCCCTACGCGTAGATTTCTTTTTCTTTGGCTTCCCGGCATTGTAAATCTCATTGAAATCTACAAGCTCGATCATGGCCATATCCGCGTTATCACCCAGGCGGTTACCCAATTTGATAATTCTGGTATATCCTCCTGGTCTGTCCCCTACTTTTTCCGCAACTGTGCTGAACAATTCAGATACTGCATATTTATCTCTCAGGTTTCTGAATACGATTCGCCTGTTGTGGGTTCCTTTTTCCAATGACTGGTTATTCTCAGCTTTGGATTTAGTGATCAGGGGTTCAATAAACTGTTTCAGGGCCTTGGCCTTGGCTACAGTAGTATTGATCCTTTTATGTTCAATAAGGGAACAGGCCATATTAGCCAGCATAGCCGACCTATGTGCCGTTTTCCTACTCAAGTGATTGATCTTCTTACCGTGTCTCATGCTCGTGTACTATATGATCTCAGTTCCGGACCATTGCGGGTACCGGATCAGAACTAATATTAATCTTTATCTAATTTATATTTTGACAAATCCATTCCAAAATTCAGACCCTTGTTGATCACAAGTTCTTCTAATTCTGTCAGGGACTTTTTCCCGAAGTTCCTGAATTTCATCAGGTCGTTCTTATTAAAGGAAACCAGGTCACCCAGCGTATCTACTTCTGCCGCCTTAAGACAATTAAGAGCTCTAACAGACAAATCCATGTCTACGAGTTTGGTCTTGAGCAACTGTCTCATATGCAGAGATTCCTCATCGTAAGTCTCTGTTTGTGCAATCTCATCAGCTTCCAGGGTAATACGCTCATCAGAAAACAACATAAAGTGGTGAATAAGCACTTTCGCTGCTTCTGTAAGAGCTTCCTTTGGATGGATTGAACCGTCGGTGACAATTTCGAAAACCAATTTTTCGTAATCCGTCTTCTGCTCAACCCTGAAGTTTTCTATGCTGTATTTTACATTTTTCACCGGGGTGAAAATGGAGTCTACTGCAATGCTACCGATAGGTGCACTTGATTTCTTATTTTCTTCAGCCGGCACATATCCTCTACCTTTTTCGATAATCAACTCCATGTTGATACTTACCTTAGGATCCATATTGCAGATCACAAGGTCTGGGTTCAGTACCTGGAAACCAGAGATAAACTTCTGAAAGTCTCCAGCAGTAAGCTGTTCTTTCCCGCTGACAGAAACTGAAACGGTTTCTTCGTTAACATCGTCGATCTGTCTCTTGAAACGAACTTGTTTTAAGTTGAGTATAATTTCCGTAACGTCTTCTACAACGCCTTCGATTACCGAAAATTCGTGTTCAACCTTATCTATCCTTACCGAAGTAATGGCGAATCCCTCCAGGGAGGAAAGCAATACTCTTCTAAGTGCGTTCCCAACAGTTAGACCGTATCCAGGTTCCAAAGGGCGGAATTCAAATTTCCCTTCGAAATCTGAGGAATCGATCATTATAACTTTATCGGGTTTCTGAAAATTAAATAATGCCATAGTCGG
>JABDQK010000141.1 GCA_013042255.1 Flavobacteriaceae bacterium
CAGCAAATGCTAAGGGACAACATGAGTGGCACACCTTCTTTCGGATCAAAATATTGGTATGGCTTTGGCCGGACCTTCTTTTTAAACCTTGCCATAAGCTTCTGAAATGATTGTGATCTCTAATCGGTGGAAGGGACTTCAGGTGTTGGGTTTAATACTAATTGTTTTTTGTTCAGCTTGTATAAAAATGGATGAATGGGCTGTTCCGGAAGAGAAGTGCACCAATAATATTCTGCCCAATATTTCTTTAAGGGAAGTCCTCGACCAATATTCTGATACAACAATGGAAATTGTTGAAGACTGGGTTATTGAAGCCTATGTCATCTCTTCTGATCAGGCAGGTAATATTTTTAATACCCTCCACCTACAAGATAAACCGGTAAATCCTACCGCAGGGATTCAACTCGAATTGGAATTACGGGATTCTTATTTATTCTTTCAGCCAGGAGATAAAGTGCTCCTTTCTCTAAAAGGACTCTATCTGGGTAAATCTAAGGGCTTGTTTAAACTCGGAAGTGCTTATTCCACATTTGGGACTCTTCAGCCTGGACGACTTCCCAAACACCGTATTTTTACTCATATAGCCAAAAGCTGTGATCACCCCTCTTCTTTGCAACCACAGAAGATATCGGTGGATGAAATTCCCTTTCAGCCATTGAATACACTGGTCCGTATTGAAGAAATGGAGTTCGCAGAAGAAGAGCTTGATTCCAGCTATGCTCAAAAACATGAACAAACGCTGCGAAAGCTTACGGATTGTCAGGACAATGAAATCAGACTCCTTAATAGTGGGTATTCCGATTTTTATGCGGAAACGCTGCCGGCTGGGATGGGGAGTATTACAGCTATCAATTATTCTGAAAATGGGGAACCGACTTTAATCATTCGATCTGTAGATGATATCCTATTTACGCAGGAACGCTGCAAAGAATGGATTACAGAATTCACATCTAATCATCTTTTTATCTCAGAATTGGCAGATCCCGATAATAATAATTCTGCAAGATTTGTGGAACTCTATTATTCAGGTGATGAGCCCCTCCCACTTAAAGGATGGCATTTGGATCGATATACCAATGACAATGAAGAGAGAAGTTCCTCTGTTGATCTTTCTGATTTTGTTGTGGTTCCAGGTCAGTTTTTAGTCATTGCTTCCAATGCAGAGGCATTTGAACAAACCTATGGTTTCGCCCCGGATATAGAGGGCGGATCTAATAGTCCGGCCGATTCCAATGGAGACGATAATCTTACCCTGGTTGATCCCTTCGGGCAGGTGATCGATATTTTTGGGGTCATTGGAGAGGATGGGTCCGGTACCAGCCACGAATTTGAAGACGGAAGGGCATATAGGAAAATAGGAGTGAGGCTGGCAAATCCGGTCTTCACCTTTCAAGAGTGGGTAGTTTACAATGATACCGGAGCTTCGGGAACTATAAATCAACCCCAAAACGCCCCTCAGGACTTTACACCAGGAATGCCCGATTAATAATAGGGGATGTGATGTAAAGTATCGGGGGAAATAGGTTTGCTAATAAAATCCTTCACCCTCATATACAAATTAGCCCTTTCGGTATCTTTCGGATCAATCTAAGAACTGAGGATGAATATGTTCTCAAATTTCTACACTGCCATTTTTTAGGCCGTATTTAATAGAAGCGAGAAGGTAGTCCCCTCATCCACTTTACTCGAAACACTTATTTTGCCATCCATGGCCTCTACCTGATTCCTGGTAATAAAAAGTCCGATCCCTTTCGCATCCTTGTGATGGTGAAAGGTTTTGTACATCCCGAATATCTTGTCCTTGTGTTGTTCCAGATCAATTCCCAGGCCATTATCTGTAAATTCGATGGTACAAGAACCATTTTCAATTTGCTTTACCTTTATATTAATGATGGGATGACGTTCAGGTGAAGCGTATTTTAAGGAGTTGGTAAAAAGATTTAAAAAGATACTCTCTATATATGCAGGAATAGCCTTCACCCTGAGATCTTCCGGAATATCGATTTGGCATTCTGCATTCTTTTCCAGGAGCAGGGCATTGATGTTCTTTTTTACTCTGTTGATCTTTTTAAGTAGATCGACAGATCTCACTTTTTCTACACCACCCACCTTTACCTGTACCACCTCGTTTAGGTGAGCCACCGTTTCATTAAGACTTTCTGACGCGTCTTTCAGCATCTTGCCAATAGTCTGTAATTCTGAAGGATCGTTTTCCTTCAGAAGAAAATCGGTAAGCATGCTCATATTACTGGCATGCGATCTCAGGTTGTGGGAAACGATATGGGCAAAATTTAAAAGACTGGCATTTTGGCTCTGGGTAATCTCCACCAGGGATTTCAGATGCTCTTCTGCCTTTACCAATTTGGAAATGTCCATAATTTGGGAAATGACATGTGAGAGCTCTCCATCAATATTCTTAACCCCAGTAATGGACACGATAAGGTGCACTATATGTCCTCTTTTATGATAATATCGCTTTTTAGTTTGATATGAATTCCTTTTACCCTCCAGAACTTCTGACCTAAATTGTAAATCCCGGGATCGATCTTCGGGATGTGTAAGGTCTAAGTAGTTCATCTTCATCAACTCCTCTTCCGAATATCCAGTTATTTCACATAGGTTCTGGTTGAATTTTATCCAATTTCCTTCGAGAGAAACCAGGGCCATTCCGGTAGCAGCATGATTAAATGCACGTTCAAAAGACTCTTTACTATAACCCAGCTTTAGCTGTGTATTTTTTAATTCTGTAATATCCCAGTTGGTACCAATGACATTCAAGGCATTTCCTTCAGAATCTCTTCTGATTACACCAAAGGCGCGAATATATCGAACCTCTCCAGAGGGATACAAAATCCTGAATTCGGTATTGAAATCTTTATTTCCTTCAATGGCTTCCTGCAATTCGTATTGTGCTTTTTCCTTATCATCTGGATGGACCGCCGATTCCCAGGCGTCATAAACACCCGAAAAATCCTTTTCCCTGATTCCGTAAAGTCGGTACATGTTTTGATCCCATTCCAGGGAATTATCCCGAAGATTAAAATCCCATATACCAATCTGTGAAGCCTCTGTAGCGATTGAGAGTCGCTGACTTACTTTCTTATATTCCAGATCGGCTTTCTTTTTCGAATCAATGTCCTGTATGGTAGCTGTAATTCTAACAGCCTTCCCTTCCAGTATTTCCACTTCCCCTTTTGCGTGAACCCAGAGCTCCTTGCCTTTTGCAGTGACTATTCGCAGTTCTGTATCCCAGGGTGTCCCATCGCTGATGGCCCGGCTTACCAGTTCTGTGATCTTCTCCCGATCTTCCCCGACTTTGTAGAAATTTATTCCTTCTTCCAGGGTTGGGACATAATCCATACCAACCTCGTGGATTTCCCTGGTTGTTTGGGTCCAGTAAATATTATTGTGAATAAGATCAATTTCCCAGCCACCGATCCTTGCTACCTCCTGCACCTTGGTAAATAGGTGTTCCTTTCTGATTTGCTCCGTGACCTCTTCCCTGAGAATGTAAGATCCCTGAGCGTTGCCATCCTCATCATAACAGGGCATGATTTGCCATCGGTACCACACTAGGTTTCCCTCACCACAGACAACGGGAATAACCTTTTCACCATTCTGCTTTTTTTCCAGACAATCTTTGTTCAGCTCCTCCAGGGAATTAGCCGGAAAAGCAAATTCCTGCCCTGTTTCTGTGGTATTTTTTTTCTGATTGATAAAGATCATATCCCATACCTCTGAGGTTTCGATCACCTTGAAATTACGATCAACTTGGGCTATGGCAAATGGCAGATATTTAATTGTTCCGGTAGACGAGATAGTCTTCATAAATGAATACTAAAGTATGGTTCATGAAGTTTAACGCTTACAACAGGGAATAATTTTGTATTTGTAGGAAAATACACCAATAAAAATGTGAAATAACTTTATAAGCCTGAATTATTCAACAAGGTTAATTATCAGAAGGTATGTAAGCGTATTTCACAAGCGTATCCAGTTCAGTATATTCTAGTGCTATTTCATGTGTAGCTTCAAGGACAACCAGAGGCGCTACTCCTGCCTTTTCTGCTTCTAACCAGCGGGAGACACATAAACACCACCGATCACCGGGTTTGAGTCCGGGAAATTGCCATTGAGGAACAGGGGTAATCAGATCGTTTCCCCGTTTTTTTGAAAACTGTAAGAACTTTTCGGTAACCATGGCACAAACTACATGGGTTCCCCGGTCCTCGGCCATAGTTTTGCAGTACCCATCCCTGAAGTATCCGGTTACGGGATCATGACAACATTCCTGAAGGGGTAAGCCAAAAACATTAAGTGGATTTTTCTCCATACAGCAAGATAGTACACATTATCCAAAAACACTTCAGGAATCAAATTTGTCTTTTGCATGAAATAATAGAGGATTTCTATAATTTTCATCTCCTTTTTGGAAGCATGTCGTACCTTTAATCTGGTATTATATATGTTGATCATGGAACAGGAATCGTTTTTCGATGCTATCAGACAAGGGGATCTGAATACCATTAAAACCCTTGGCAAAAAACATCCCGAATTGTTAAAAGGGAAAGACCAGAGGGGTTCTACACCTCTGATTCTGGCAGCCTATTACAATCGAGGAGACATCGTTGAATTCCTCCTGCAAAAAGGAAGCGATGTCAATGAAAAAGACGGCACAGGAAATACAGCCTTGATGGGAGTTTGTTTTAAAGGGTATACCGATATTGCAGAGCAATTGATGAATGCCGGAGCAGATGTCAATATTACAAATGCTATGGGATCGAGTTGCCTCATTTTTGCCGTAACTTTCAATCAATTGAAAATTGCCCGTCTCCTGATCGAGCATGGTGCCGATATCCATATCAGGGATGCACGTGGAAACAGTGCACTTGACCATGCAAAAATGCAGGGGTTTGATCATTTTCAACCCCTGTTAACTCAATAATTATTTTTGAACTTCAATTTTGGACACACAATTAAATATTGCGCTGGTACAAACCTCATTATTCTGGCAGCAACCTGAGAAAAACAGGACACATTTTGCCCGAATTATAAGTGACTTAAAACA
>JABDQK010000001.1 GCA_013042255.1 Flavobacteriaceae bacterium
GACCTGAAAACTGCCCGGTATAGACCACCCTGTCATCGATTTTTACGAAGTATCCGTCAACAGTGACGGTAAGGTTTGCTGAAGGAATTTTAGATGTCAGCCCTAAACTTACACTTTTCGAGATTTCCTGTTTCAATTCGGGAATACCCAGTAAACTGGCCGCTTTGCTGTCATTTGAAAAAGTACCTACTTCCTGCGGATTTCCCAGGTTATCAAAAATGGTCGAGGTGGAATTAAAATTCAACTGGTGTAAAGATGGGGCCCTGAAACCAGAATTAACAGCCCCCCTAATATTTAAATTATCTGAAGCCTTTATCCTTGTCGCCAATTTAAAATTCATCGTGGAACCAAAGTCGCTGTAGTTCTCGTATCGGGTAGCAAAACTCGCAAGGAAGGATTCTGTAAAATCCGCCTCGAGGTCTAAATAACCGGCTACACTGCTCCGTTCTCTTTCAAGAGCATTATTGGGTGAAAATCCAGGAAAAACCTGAGATCCCCCCGGGCGCGAATTGTCAAAGAAGTCGACTGCAGGTTGCTGGGAAGCCAGGGTGATTACCTCTCCATTGGCCGTATACTGCGCATAGGAAGCTTCCTCCCCTGGGACAATCGTATAATTCTCAAGGCGATACTCCGACCCAAAAGCGACGTTTAACCCGCTAAAGACATCATCGTAAAACTTTGATACATCCAGGTTTGCCGTATTCTGTGAGAATGAAAAGCCACCGGCATCAAAAGTGGTTGGAGACGCGTTCTGAAGGGAGGCATTATATGTATTCCCAATGACATACAGGAAGGAGTTCTTCCCATAGGTATTGCTCAGATCCACATTCCAATCGCCTATCATCCCTTTTATACCAACGGAAATCGACTGGTCCTTTATATTCGAGTTGATTTCGGGAAGGAACCCATTGAAATAGGCTGGAGTATATGTCCTGCTTTGATTGGGCAATCTGTAAAATCCGGCAGAATTTCCAGTCCTTGAACTCAGTCCGGCAAAGGAATATATTTCAGTCCCATTATCGTCGAGCGGTAAAGAGAAATTGGCAAAAAAGCGACCTCCCCTCAGGGCCGACTGGCCAACTCTCATGTTGAAATCACTTCGTTCCAGGCCTCTCGCGGCTAGCTCGGCAGTAGTATTATCTGCAGAAAGGATGGGCTGTAATTCGGCTTTTGTTGTCGCTCCCTGGGTGTCAATCCCTGCGGCATTGGCATATTGTAAAACATCGGTTACATCATCATCTAGTAGTAAGGAGAGATCAGCACCATCGGCTTGTGCAAAACGTTCAACCGTGTTGTACAAGTTAAAAACATCGCCTTCCCATTCGTTCATCCTGCTGTATTCCTGGCGAACGTCAAAATCACCTGAAAGGGTTAAATATCCCCCATTATCGCCCATGGGAATTCCGTAACTACCTGCAATGTTGGTGGTTGCACCATCAACTCCACCGGTCTGGTTATTGGCGTTCTCGGAGAAATTTGCTCCTGTAGTTACATTGATCAGCAATTCATCCACGGTTCTGTTCAGGATAATATTGATAACCCCTGCAATTGCATCAGACCCGTACTGGGCCGCGGCACCGTCGCGAAGAACTTCAATACGCTGAATCGCCGCAGTTGGGATCGCATTAAGGTCGGTTCCCACACTACCCCTTCCGAATGTTCCATTTACGTTTATAAGGGAGGAGGTATGCCGTCTTTTACCATTAATAAGTACCAGTACCTGATCGGGACCCAAACCTCTCAGGGAAGCCGGATCAATATGGTCTGTACCATCAGATATAGTCTGCGTATTCGAAGTAAAAGAAGGGGCCACATAATTCAGGATTTGATTTAAATTCACCTGAGGTGCTGCCGTGGCTAATTCTTTAACATCAATTACATCAATAGGCACCGTACTTTCAGTAGCGGTCCTGTTTGGATTTCTGGAACCGGTGATGACCACTTCTGCCAACTGAACCCCTGAAACCAGGGTAATGGCCATAATGGTACTGTTCACCTGTACTTCTTTGGGTTCAAACCCAATGTAGGAAACAATAAGTCGGTCTCCGATTATCGCCTCAATACTGAAGTTGCCGTCGAAATCTGTGGTCGTCCCTACCTGGGTTCCCTTTTTTACTACTGAGGCACCTGGTAGTGGCGTACCGTCTTCATCTTTTACCGTTCCTGTAATCTGCGAATGCAGCAGTGTTACAGAGCCCAGAAAAAGGAATACGAGCAAGAGTAAATGTTTTTTCATACGTGTTAGATTTTGAGTGATTAGTTGAAGTAAGGTAGTAAAAACTATGAGTTAACTACCAATTAAATCCAATAAATTAATTTTCAGTTACTTATCAAATTCAAGTAAATGAGCTCTTGGCTCTTGGAAATGAAAAGTTACTTTTGCGTAAAACTGACTAGAATGGAACGAATAGTAGATCGCTTTTTACGCTATGTTAAAATCGACACCCAGAGTGATCCAAATTCTGATTCAACACCGAGTACGCAAAAACAATGGGTACTTGCAAAGATGTTGTTTAAAGAATTGAAGGATATCGGCCTTGAAGAGGTCACCATGGATGAACGTGGATATATTATGGCCACTCTCCCTTCGAATATGGAAAAAGAGGTACCTACCATTGGTTTTATTTCTCACTACGATACATCACCCGATTTTACAGCGACCGGGGTAAATCCCAGAATTATAGAGAATTACGACGGGAAAGACATTCTTCTAAATAAAAATGAGAACATTGTTTTGTCTCCTGACTATTTTGAGGACCTGCTACAGTATAAAGGGCAGACCCTTATCGTTACAGATGGAACCACCTTGCTGGGAGCAGACGACAAGGCAGGGATAGCAGAAATTGTCACGGCCATGGAGTACCTGTTGGCCCATCCTGAAATTAAACACGGTAAGATACGGATTGGTTTTACTCCTGATGAAGAAATAGGGCGGGGCGCCCATCATTTTGATGTTGAAGCCTTTGGTGCAACCTGGGCGTATACCATGGATGGGAGTCAGATAGGAGAACTGGAATACGAGAATTTCAATGCAGCCGGGGCAAAGATCACAGCCAGGGGTAAAAGTGTTCATCCGGGATATGCAAAAAACAAAATGGTGAATGCCATTGGAATTATTACCGACCTGGCCACACGTCTTCCTAGAAATGAGGTACCTGAGAAGACCGAAGGTCGTGAAGGCTTTTACCACGTATACAATTTACAGGGTAGTATAGAATTGGCCACTATGGAGTTGATCGTCAGGGACCACGACAGAAGTGTATTTGAAGAGCGGAAGCGTTTTTTGGAAGATCTGGTAGAGGAATTTAATAAATTGAACCCTGGTAGCGTGACTCTTGAATTAAAGGATCAATATTACAATATGAAGGAGAAAGTAGAACCTGTTTACCATATTGTTGAGATTGCCGAAGAAGCAATGAAGAGCCTGGGGATACACCCCATTATTAAACCTATTAGGGGAGGCACAGATGGTTCTCAGCTAAGTTATATGGGTTTACCCTGTCCGAATATTTTTGCGGGGGGGCATAATTTCCATGGGAAATATGAATATGTCCCTGTAGAAAGTATGGAAAAGGCAGTTGAAGTAATCGTCAGAATTTGCGAAATTACAGCCAATAAACTCTAAACTGAATTACAGTGAGCAAGGCGAAAATTGATGCCTTTTACGCCAGGGAAGGTAGCTTTAAAGAAGGTATAAACAGGTTAAGGGCACTGGCTCTTCAGACCGAACTTAAAGAGGAGCTGAAGTGGGGAGCACCGGTCTACACCCTGGGAGGGAAAAATGTCTTTGGAATTACGGCTTTCAAATCTCATTTCGGAATCTGGTTTTTCAACGGTTGTTATCTGAAAGATTCCGAAAATGTTCTTGAAAATGCCCAGGAAGGGAAAACAAAGGCCATGAGGCACTGGAAATTCATTGCTGCAAATGAAATCATAGCAGACAAAGTCCTGGCCTATATGACGGAAGCCATAGAGAATCAGAAAAAAGGACTTTCCCACAAACCCCGGAAAAAACAGAAAATGGAAGTCCCACCGGAGTTGCAACAGGTCTTAAAAAAAGATATCGAGCTCCACAAAGCCTTTTATAAATTTACGCCCTATAAGCAGGGTGAATTCTGTGAGTATATCCAAACGGCTAAACAACTGAAGACAAAACAGAATCGACTAGAAAAGATCATTCCTATGATCAGGGAGGGAATTGGCATAAATGACAAATACCGAAAGACTTAGCCGAAGTCATTAAGTACAGGGAATTAAAAAACCGGTAACTCTGAGTTACCGGTTTTTTGTTTTAACAATCCCAATACCCTATTTGGCAGGAGGATTTAATTTATTGCTCATTTCCATGGAAATGGCTGAGCGATCGAACTTCAGTCTTCCGGCCATGGTTTCAATAATGCAGGATGAATCCTTGTCATTGAGATCAACGACCTTTCCGTGAAGGCCACTTTTAGTGACAATTTTATCTCCTTTTTTTAATGCTGCCGCAAACTTTTTTTCATCTTTCTGTCTTTTCATTTGAGGTCGTATCATAAAGAAATACGCCACAACAAAAATCAGAATCATCGGCAGGAAATTCCCTATCTCGCTCATAATTCTATCTGTATTTAAACTTACTTAACTGGTCCTAGATTTGCTGCAGGTGCTCCGCTGTTAGGCTGGACAAAGGCTTTAATCCTGAGTAATTCAGATCCCTTTTCAGTATTTGCAGAAACAGTAATTGTTTTGGTAACCTGGTTCTGTCCCGATCCATTGAATTTAACCAATAACTCCCCTGTTTCTCCCGGGGCGATTGGTGTGTTTTTTGGATACTCGGGTACTGTACATCCACAGCTACTGGTAGCATTGGTAATAATAAGAGGAGCATTCCCCGTATTGGTGAATGTAAATGTAGTTTCCTGTGGAGTCCCCTGATTTATAGTACCGAAATCGTGCTCGGCCTTATTAAAGGTCATTACAGGAAGGTTCTTGGCCGCTGCGTCTCTTTCGGCAGCTACCTGAACATTTGCTGTTTCAATTTTGTTAGAGGCTTTTTCCTTGCAGGAAACAAAACCGATCATACTGACTACCCCCAGGGCTATGAATATTCTTTTCATACAACTAGATTTAATTATTTTGCTGCAAAATTAAGGAATAAATGCTTACAGTAGTCCCCTGCCGGTCTTTTTAAGTTTTCCTTCGCTTTTGTATTCCCTTACCAGTTTATCCAGAATACCATTGATAAAGATACTGCTCTTGGGGGTTGAATACTCCTTGGCGATCTCCAGGTACTCATTGATAGATACCCGTTCAGGAATAGAAGGGAAATTTAGAAGTTCGCATATAGCCATCTTAAGTAGAATGGAATCGATATCTGCAATTCGGTCCTTATCCCAGTTCGGTGTTTTCCCCTGGATTTCATCTTCCAGGACCTTGTTCTGAAGCAGGGTTTTTGAAAGCAGTTTCCTGGCAAATTCCATGTCTTCTTCATCCTTGAGTAAGCGGGGAAGAAAATGCCGCTCAGACTGCTCCTGCTTCACATTTTTCAGTTGTTTGAGAATGAAGGTATTAACCAGTGGGATATCATCTACCCAGGTAAGTTTGTCATCCTCGAAGAACTCGTAAAGCTTGTCATTAGGTGCGATCACTTCACGAAAAAGGTCAATGATCAGATTCTTGTCTTCTCCATAGGAACTTCCTTCTTTTTCCATATAAGAAGCATAGAATTTGCTCGAGACAATCTCTTTAAAAAGTATTTTAACGTAATCCTCATTGAGGTACCAGCCTTTAATTTTCCGCCGTTTTAACTCTTCATTGAGCACAGGATTTTGAACCAGCTGCAGCAAAAGTTTGTTATTCACAAACTTCTTTTTATCAGGAAAGTTATCGGTGGCTGAAGCCATGTATTTTTTTGAATCGTGCATATCGTGATGCAGCGCCATCGCGTGAAGCTCTCTCAAAAGGCACAACATTAGAAGATAAAGGGTATAGGTATTCTCAATGCTCAGACGGAGAAATTTTTCCTGTTTATCTAGGGAATCATCCTTGGATTGGGTGATTGCATAAATACATTGCATTACTTTCACCCGTAATTGCCTTCTCGTGAGCATGTCTAAAGAACTTTAAGGTATTACTAAATTGATGCGCAAAAATAGGTATTACTTCCAAATGTTTCTTCATTCTTGAACATATTATCTTATGTCTTTTATAACATTTGGATTCTTGTGAATGCCCTATCTTTGACAAGCTTTACCGGAGAGCATCGCGAAACCGACCTATGAAAGAACTAAAACACCTCAATAAATATTTTAAAAAATACTGGTTTAAATTATTTCTGGGTATCATTATCACCATAATTGCCAGGGTTTTTCAACTTGTGATGCCCTCCTACGTCAAAAACTCTATCGAAGTGGTGGAAAAATACCTGGCCGGAACTGTTCCAAAACCCGAAGCCACCTCCCTTCTTCTTGAATATATTATGATCATTGTAGGTGCCGCATTGCTTTCCGGATTTTTTACTTTTCTGATGAGGCAAACGATCATCAACGTATCCCGATATATAGAATACGATCTGAAAAATGAAGTGTTTGATCACTATCAGTTACTCAGCCTGAATTTTTACAAAAAAAATCGCACTGGAGACCTGATGAATAGAATCAGTGAAGATGTGAGTCAGGTGCGCCTCTACGCCGGTCCGGCCATCATGTACGGGATGCAAACCCTTACCCTGTTTGTTTGCCTTATCCCGCTGATGTTTATAAAGGCTCCTACCATAGCCTTCTACGCCCTCCTGCCTTTACCCATACTTTCGATACTTATATATAAGATCAGTAAGATCATCCATAAAAGAAGTACCAAGGTGCAGGAATTTCTATCTACGCTGTCCACCTTTGCTCAGGAAACCTTTTCCGGCGTTTCGGTGATAAAAGCTTATACCCTTGAACCAAAAATAAACACTGAAGGTACCAACCTGGCTCTGGAAGGAAAGAGCAGAAGTATGGACCTCGCTAAAGTTGATGCCTGGTTTTTCCCACTGATGATTTTATTGATTGGCATCAGCAATATTTTTGTGATCTATATTGGGGGAAAAGAATATATAAATGGCAATATTGAATCGATTGGAACTATTGCCGAGTTCATTCTCTATGTGAACATGCTCACCTGGCCGGTTGCCATTGTTGGTTGGCTGACTTCACTTGTGCAACGCGCAGAAGCTTCACAGAAACGTATAAATGAATTTCTACAGGTAGAACCTGAACTCAGGAATGAAGTTGAGGAAGAAACGCCAATCAGAGGAGAGTTCGAGTTCGACCATGTCACCTTCACCTATGAGGATACCAATATTACAGCTGTAAAAGATCTTTCTTTCCGCGTTGAAGAAGGACAAACCGTAGCAATTCTCGGAAAGACAGGCTCTGGGAAATCAACCATCCTCGACCTTATTGCCCGTTTATACGACGTGAGCTCGGGGGAGATCAGAATAGATGGAACCCCTATTAAAAAACTGAATCTGGAAAGTTTAAGAAGCTCAATAGGTGCAGTTCCTCAGGATGCCTTTTTGTTTTCAGATTCCATCTCCAACAACATCCGGTTTGGGAAGGAATCAGCTACGGAAGAAGATATCGAGAACGTAGCTAAAATGGCCGTAGTTCACAAGAACATTATGGGCTTTTCCAAAAAGTACGATACCGTCCTGGGAGAACGGGGTATTACCCTGAGTGGTGGACAAAAACAAAGGGTATCTATCGCCAGGGCCTTATTAAAAGATCCTGATATCTACCTTTTTGACGACTGCCTTTCTGCTGTAGATACAGAAACAGAAGAAGCCATTCTCAATAATCTCAAGAAAGCATCGAGGAACAGAACCACCCTGATCGTAAGTCACAGGGTATCCTCAGCTAAGAATGCAGATAAGATCATAGTACTAGACGAAGGCCGGATTTTGCAACAAGGTACACACGATGAACTTGTAGAACAGCAAGGATATTATAAGGAACTTTATGCCCATCAGCTCTCCGAGAAAGAAAACTAGAAAAATGTTGCTGAATTAGCTTTTTTTTTCCATTTTTGATGACTTTATAGGAAAAATCTAACAAGAACGGTACTATGCGCGATAAAGATTTGATCGAACAAGAAGAAATATTTTCGAAAGTATTAAGAGCCGGAAGAAGAACCTATTTTTTTGATGTAAGAAGTACCAAGGCAGGAGATTATTACCTGACCATCACTGAGAGTAAGAAGTTTACCCATGATGATGGCTCTTTCCACTACAAAAAACATAAAATCTACCTGTACAAAGAGGATTTCCAGGCTTTCCGCGAAAACGTGGAGGAAATGATGGATTATATCATCGCCGAGAAAGGTCATGAAGTAATTTCAGAAAGGCACCAAAAAGATTTTAAGAAAGAAGAAAGTGAACCAACCTCAGAAAAGAAGCCCCTCGACAATTTTACTGATGTCGATTTTGACGATATATAAATTCACTTTTTATTCGCAGCAACATACGAAAAAGACTTCCTTACGGGGGTCTTTTTTTTTTCGGAACGGGCCTAATTCTCATCCCAAACTAGTTTGTGCTTCCTGCAAGTATTGATTACCTTTAGCGATCACTAATTAAAACCTTAAATGAAAAGATTCGCACTCATTCTCTGTCTTCTGTTTACAACCCTGACCATCGCCCAGGAAGAGCTTAGCCTGGATTATTACCTACCCCAGGAATACACCTATGATCCCGCAATCCCAAAACCGGCGGATGTTATTGGGCATGAAGTTGGCGAATGGCATGTAACGCACGACAAGCTTATGTTTTATATGCAAACCCTGGCTGAGGCCAGTGATCGTATCACTATAGAGAACAGGGGTACTACTTTTGAAGGAAGACCCATTCTTTTGTTGACCGTTACCTCCCCTCAGAATCACAGCAAACTGGAGACAATCAGGCAACAACACCTGGCTTTGAGTGAAAATGGAAGTAGTACTACTGCTGTTGAGGAATTGCCAATAGTAGTATACCAGGGATTTTCAGTGCATGGAAACGAACCCAGTGGGGCCAATGCTGGATTGGCGTATGCCTATTATCTGGCAGCTGCCCAGGGGCCGCAAATAGATGAAATGCTGAAAAATACCATCATCTTAATGGACCCGTCCTACAATCCCGACGGCCTGCAGCGATTTGCATACTGGGCCAATACCAACAGGAGTATGAACTTAAACTCCGACGGAAACGAGCGGGAATATCACGAAGTATGGCCAGGGGGGAGAACCAATCACTACTGGTTTGACATTAACAGAGACTGGTTACCCGTGCAACTTCCCGAAAGCAGGGCCCGCATAACAACATTCCATCGCTGGTTACCTAATATCCTTACGGATCATCACGAGATGGGTACGAACTCCACCTTTTTCTTTCAGCCAGGAGAACCCAGCCGGGTGCACCCCCTGACGCCAAAAATGAACCAGGAACTAACAGCTGAGATCGGAACGTACCATGCCAAAGCACTCGATAAAATTGGCTCGCTCTATTATTCCGAAGAAAACTACGACGACTACTACTACGGCAAGGGTTCTACATTTCCCGATGTGATGGGAAGTATCGGAATCCTGTTTGAACAAGCAAGTTCCAGAGGACATATTCAGGAAAGTGAAAACGGAATCCTGACTTTTCCCTTCACCATAAGAAATCAGTTTACAACAGCACTGTCTACCGTTGAAGCTGCACAAAATATGCGAACTAAACTCCTGAACTATCAGCGCGACTTTTATAGGGACCTGAGGACGGAAGCAGGAAGGAGTAAAACCAAAGCATACATTTTCGGAGACTCTAAAGACGCCGCCAAAACCTGGCACATGGCCGAGATCCTCGAAAGGCAGAATATCAAATTCCATGATCTAAGCAGGGATATAACTCTTGGCGGGAAACAATACAAAAAGGGAAATAGCTTTATCGTGCCCCTGGAACAGAAAAATCACAGGCTGATCAAAGCGATGTTCGAAAAAAGGACCACCTTTACCGATAGCCTTTTTTACGATATCTCGGCATGGACCTTCCCCCTTGCATTCAATCTTGATTACGCAGAACTTTCTTCTCTTTCTAATGCAGGACCAGAGATTCCTGAACTTACTCCTTTAACAGGATCGGTTAGTGGTGAGAGTTCCTATGCTTACCTGTTTGAATGGCACGAATATTATACTCCCAAGGCCCTTAATATGATTCTCGAAAAGGACTTACGAGCTAAAATTGCACAATATCCTTTTAGCATGGGTGGGGTGAATTACGATTACGGTACAGTGATGATCCCGGTCCAAAATCAGGAGCTGGATAGGAAGGCGCTCTACGACTTTCTGAATAAAGTAGCCAAAGAAAGTCATATTGCAATAACCGCGGTGAATACGGGAGCAACTAAAGGGATCGATCTGGGTAGTGGCGATTTTGAACCTGTCGAAAAACAAAAAGTAGCCCTGATCGTCGGAGAGGGAATCAGATCCTATGACGCAGGGGAAATCTGGCATTTATTCGATACCCGCTATGACATCAAACTAACGAAAATAGATACAGAGTATCTGGGGCGGACAGACCTGAGTTCTTATACCGATATTATTATTCCCGGAAGCTGGGGTAGTGGCGGACTCAGTGAATCTATTGCTGAAAAACTTAAAAGTTGGGTAAAAGCCGGAGGCACCTTAGTGGGGTTCCGGACGACAGCTAACTGGTTTGATCAGCAGGAATTTCTCGACCTTTCATTTAAAAAAGATACACTTGTTGCCAAAAACGTAACATTCGGTGAAAGGCAGGATTTCAGAGGAGCGCAGGTCACCGGGGGCGCCATTTTTGAAGCCAGGATTGACAGGTCTCATCCGATTAATTTCGGTTATAAAAACAACAGCATTCCACTTTTTAGAAATAGCAACATCTATTTGGAACCGGAGAAGGATAGTTATAACAATCCTATTCAGTACACCTCATCACCCCTGATGAGTGGGTATATTTCCGAAGAGAATGCGGCTTTAATTTCCAACAGCGTTCCCTTTAAGACAAAAAGGATGGGACAAGGCAGGGTCATCCTATTTACCGACAACACCAATTTCAGGGCTTTCTGGTATGGGACCAATAAACTCCTGATGAATGCTATTTTCTTTGGGGATATGATGTAGAACTTTCATCCTGGAGTCAATCGGAGCCTTACAACCTGGCATTTGCGAACTTGACGTAAGTCAGGTTGAAAAAGAAATGCGAAAGAACAATCAGGGTTGCCCAGAATAGGCCGAGGTAAACGGAACATAATGCCCAAAGCGTCAGGTAAAAAAGAGGTTGTAAAACGCTGACATAGGCAAAACGGAATGTACTTATAAACTCTACCTCCTGTATCTGTGGTTTTAAAAACCACCTCCAGATAAAGATAAG
>JABDQK010000149.1 GCA_013042255.1 Flavobacteriaceae bacterium
GTACAACTTTAAACAGGTTCGTTGAGTAGATCGAGGAAGTCAACCGCATTTGCTTCCATCTTATGGATCACTTTATCGGTACGGTTCACAAGGTGATTATACCCCATATAGGCTATAATACCGACAACCAAACCGGCCACAGTTGTTGTCATTGCCGTATAAATCCCCGAGGCAAGTGCGCCCATTTCTGCCTGGCCACCACTACTGGCCATTTGATGGAAGGCCAAAATCATCCCTATTACTGTTCCCAGGAATCCAATCATGGGTGCTGCACCGGCTACCGTTGCCAGTATATTCACGTTTTTTTCAAGCTTATATACCTCAAGGGTGCCAGCATTTTCAATGGCAGCATTGATGTCGTCCAGAGGTTTCCCAATCCGTGATACCCCTTTTTCAGTGAGACGAGCAACCGGAGAATCGGTTTGCGCACAAAGGATCTTTGCGGCTTCCAGTTTCCCGTTCATCACGTGGTCCCTGATCTGATTCATAAAATTCTTGTCGATGGTGGAAGCTGCTTTGATAGCCAAAAGCCTTTCAAAATAGATGTACAAGGCTACTGCGAGCATAGCAAACAAAACGGATATGATCACAATGCTTCCCGTGCCACCACTGAGGATCAAATCGATGACGGAAAGTGTTTTCTCTTCGGATATTACCTCCCCTGCCTGGACTTCATTAGCCAGATCTTGAAATATAATCATAGGTATTCTCTTAGTTAATTTGCCCCTATAACGGAGTTATGAAGATTTAATTATGCATTCAACACTAAATTTCTGATAAGGACAAAAGTAATAGCTCCACCTACAAAGCCAAGCAGGGCTAACCAGGCAATTTTTCGGAAGTACCAGAAGAAATCTATTTTCTCCATCCCCATGGCCACTACGCCTGCAGCAGAACCAATGATGAGCATACTTCCACCCGTACCGGCTGAATAAGCGATAAAATGCCATACCGGATCATCTATGGGAACTGAAAACATCCCCATACTTGCCGCTACCAATGGAACATTATCTATTACTGCCGATCCCACACCAAGTATCACCACTACAAGATCGGATACGATTACATTTGCCGATTCTGTCCCCAGCATAGGCATGGTCTTGTCTAGCGTCTCAGCGAATTCAAATAACATTCCAAGGGATTCAAGGGCAGCCACAGCAAGTAAAATCCCCAAAAAGAATAAGATACTGGGGAGTTCAATTTTGGAAAGTGAGGCATGCACCGGACTATGGTGTGAGGCGTCATCTTCATCAAAATTAACCGTGGAAATACTGAATTTGGCATTACTATAAACTTCTGCAAAGGCCGCTACAATAGCAAGTGACAGCATCATTCCAACATAAGGAGGCAAATGAGTTATAGTCTTAAAAAAGGGGACAAAGACGATGGATCCCAGACCCAGATATAGCATAGTGGCTCCGTAGGGCGATTTAGGTATTTCCTTTTCTTCCAGTTCACCTTCCAATTCTCCTTTAAAGACCTTATATCTCAGCGCAAAAAGCACAGGAACGATCATACAAATCACCGATGGGATAAATACATGTTCAATAAGTTGCAAAGCAGTAACCTTGTTTGCAATCCAAAGCATGGTAGTGGTAACATCCCCAATAGGAGACCAGGCTCCACCTGCATTTGCTGCAATAATAATCATCCCCGCAAACCATAGTCGAATTTCCCGGTCCTTAATCACCTTTTGCAGAATGGTTACCAGAACGATAGTTGCGGTGAGGTTGTCAATTATGGCTGATAGTACAAAAGCCAGAATAGAAAACAGCCATAACAGTTTCGATTTTTTCTTTGTTCGGATGTATCCTTTGATAGTAGCGAAACCGTCAAAGTAATCAATGATCTCCACGATGGTCATTGCCCCGAGGAGGAAAACCAGTATCTCTGCAGTCTTTCCCAAATGATGCAGGAGCATCTCATCTATATGAGAAGGCTCGAGTTCCTTGAGCTCAGTATTCACCTCAAAAACGGGCATATGTGTAAGGGCGATCATTGCCCACAAGATTGCCATCATCGCCAATGCCGGGATGAGCTTATCAATTTTGAGGTTGTGTTCCAGAGTTATCGCCAGATACCCGGCTAAAAAGACTATAATGATAATGGTTTCCATATCAAATTGGTTTTTATAGGAGTTGTTTCAATGCTATTTCAAAAGCGGTCTTGCTGATGTTGGTTCTCGTATGATTTTGTTTAAAGATATTCAAAATTGCTTTTCTGATGACATCGGAGGTATCATTAAATATTAATTCATCCTCCATAGCCACTCTTCCTTCCATAAAATAAGCAAAAACTCTGGCCATTCCACAATTGGAAATAAAATCAGGGATAAGGCTTACTTTTTCATCTGTGAATTCCATAATGGGACCGAAAAAAATCTCTTTATCGGCAAACGGGACGTTGGCACCGCAGGAAATGACTTCCAGACCTGTATCAATCATCTGGGTAATTTGATCCTTCGTAATGAGTCGGGAAGCCGCACAAGGGGCAAATATTTCCGTGGGAAGGCTCCATATCCGTTCATTCATTTCATCAAATGGTATCATCCTGTCGGCATCAGCAATCAATGTATTTCCCTTTTTGTGCAGGAAAAAATATTTGATCTCATCAAAAGTAAAACCATCTTCCTTGATCACACCGCCTTCGCGGTCTATGATTCCGACTACTTTAGCACCCATTTGGGCGAGGTAAAAAGCTGCTGCAGCACCTACATTTCCAAATCCCTGAACAACTGCTTTTTTGCCGATTACAGAGCCGCCGTAAATATCGTAGTAATGCCGAATGGCCTCTGCGACCCCAAAACCGGTGATCATATCTGCAACTGTGTATTTCTTGGAGGTATCGGGGGAATACACTGCACTTTCCAGTACTTTGATAACACCTAGTCTAAGTTGACCAATCCGGTTGATCTTATCTGCCTCTGTAGGTTTGAAATGGCCATTGAAAACGCCTTCCTGAGGATGCCAGACTCCGGCATCTTCGGTAATCGGGATCACTTCATGAATCTCATCAACATTGAGGTCACCACCAGTACCGTAGTAACTCTTAAGCAAGGGGGAAACAGCCCTGTACCAGCGTTCCAGTACACCCCTTTTCCTTGGATCGTTAGGATTAAAATTTATACCCGACTTTGCCCCGCCTATAGGAGGACCAGACACTGTGAACTTCACTTCCATTGTTTTTGCAAGGGACAGTACCTCGTTCATATCAAGGCCTTCACGCATTCGCGTACCCCCTCCGGCAGCTCCTCCTCGAAGAGAATTGATCACTGTCCAGCCTTCCGCTTCCGTTTCGGGGTCTTTCCAATTAAAAACTATTTCAGGAGCTCTGTCTTCGTACTGCTTTAAAAGATCTTTCATTAAATAAGGATTAGATTATGAGTTGTAATACTTCTGCCCGGACAGCCCATTGTTATGGCCTTGGATGTGATTTAAGCTAGTGTTGTCTCATAATATAATGCAGATTTATCCTTACGCTTCAGTCTGCAACAAATATAAAAATATTGCCCGGGTATAAAAGGTTTTCATCCTGTCCTTCTGCAAATCCGCAAGATTTAATTGTGAGATTCTCAAATTGACTATATAATCATTGAATAATATCTAATCTAGATGTATATTTGTAAGCATTTTTTAACAATATACTAAGCAGTATGGATTTTACGCTTTCCGAAGAACAATTGATGATACAGCAGGCTGCACGTGATTTTGCACAGCAGGAATTACTTCCCGGAGTTATCGAACGAGATGAAGAACAAAAATTTCCGACCGCCCAGGTTAAAATGATGGGTGACCTCGGTTTTATGGGAATGATGGTTGATCCGGAGTACGGAGGAAGTGGCCTTGATACGCTTTCTTATGTCCTTGTTATGGAAGAACTTTCGAAAGTGGATGCGTCTGCTTCGGTTATTGTATCCGTAAACAATTCACTGGTTTGTTGGGGCCTTGAGACTTTCGGGACAAAGGAACAAAAAGAAAAATATCTTAAACGACTAGCTACCGGTGAGATCATTGGAGCGTTTTGCCTTTCCGAGCCCGAAGCAGGAAGTGATGCCACATCTCAAAAAACTACAGCTATAGATAAGGGCGATCACTATCTTTTAAATGGCACAAAAAACTGGATCACAAATGGTAGTTCTGCCGATGTATACCTGGTGATTGCTCAGACAGACGCTAAGAAAAAACATAAAGGCATCAATGCCCTGATTGTTGAAAAAGATATGGAAGGGTTTGAGATTGGTCCGAAGGAAAACAAACTTGGGATAAGGGGAAGTGACACACACTCCCTGAACTTTAACGATGTAAAAGTTCCTAAAGAAAACCGGATAGGAGAAGACGGATTTGGCTTTAAATTTGCCATGAAGACGCTTGCAGGTGGTCGGATTGGAATTGCTGCACAGGCCTTAGGTATTGCGGCGGGAGCCTATGAACTGGCTAAAAAATACTCGAAGGAGAGAAAAGCATTCGGTACCGAAATCATGAATCACCAGGCTATCGCCTTCAAACTTGCCGATATGCACACACAGATAGAGGCCGCCAGATTTCTGGTTTACAAAGCCGCCTGTGACAAAGACCGGCATGAGAATTATGATCTTTCCGGGGCGATGGCTAAACTTTATGCTTCTCAAGTGGCAATGGAAACTACTGTAGAAGCCGTTCAAATTCACGGCGGGAATGGATTTGTGAAAGATTACCATGTAGAACGGCTGATGAGAGATGCCAAAATTACTCAGATCTATGAAGGGACTTCGGAAATTCAGAAGATCGTAATTTCGCGAAGTGTACTCAGAGATTAAAAATTTTACTACTTAATCCTGAATCAAATTATATAGCCTTTTAAAAAAGACCCTCGACAGGGTCTTTTTTGCTATTTACTTATTATGAAAAAACCATTTAAAAGAGGTTTAATATTTTATTTTGCATTTTTTTTATCGAAAAATTATATACGTTGTATTTCTCTTACCAATTGACCCTAATCCTTATATGATCTTTAGTGTTTTTGATATTTTTGGTAAAATACACTAAAGTGATGTTGAAGAAGCAAGGATTGTATTTACCGGAGTTTGAACACGACAACTGCGGTGCCGGGTTTATCTGTAGCCTGAAAGGAAAAAAATCTAACGATATTATCCATAAGGCCCTGGAAATTTTGGATAAGCTGGAACACAGGGGTGCAGTTAGTGCAGATGGTAAAACCGGAGATGGGGCAGGAATTCTTATAGATATTCCCCATCAGTTCTTTAAGGAGGTCTGTAATTTTGAATTGCCGGAACCCGGGGGTTATGCTACCGGGAATGTCTTCCTTCCAAAAAAAGCAAACCAGCGCGAGTTCTGCATCTCTATCCTGGAATCGGAGATCAAAAGACAGGGACTGCAACTCCTGGGTTGGCGCGACGTACCTGTTAACAGAGGAGTGCCCGGCAGAATGGCTTCTGAAACCGAACCCTATGTAAAGCAGATATTTGTAGGAAAAGGTTCTGAAGAAGAGGATATAGCCACTTTAAATCGAAAATTATTCATCGCCCGGAAGATTACGGAACATACAGTGATCAACTCTAAACTCTCTGAAAGCAAGTTTTTCTACATCCCAAGCCTTTCTACCAAAATCATCATTTTTAAAGGGCTATTGATGCCCCAGGATATCAAATTATACTACAAAGACCTTATGGATCCGCGGGTAGTGACCAGATTGGCTTTGGTTCACCAACGGTTTTCTACCAACACCTTTCCTACCTGGGACCTGGCACAGCCTTTCAGATATATGTGTCACAATGGAGAAATCAACACCCTCAGAGGAAATGTAACGAGAATGCGATCCAGGGAAGCATTAATGGAAAGTCCGCTTTTTGGACCTGAAATAAAGAAAATACTCCCGATTATCCTGCCCGGCAAATCCGATTCCGCCACTATGGACATGGTGGTTGAACTGCTGCTGATGACAGGTCGCTCACTCCCGGAAGTAATGATGATGCTGGTTCCGGAAGCCTGGGAAAAAAATACAGAAATGTCTGAGGCAAAAAAGGCATTTTACGAGTATAACTCCTGCGTTATGGAGCCCTGGGATGGCCCGGCTTCTATACCATTTACAGATGGTAACTACATAGGGGCAGTCTTAGACAGAAACGGACTCAGACCTTCGAGGTATTCGGTCACCAAAGATGATTATGTAATCATGTCTTCGGAAACGGGAGTGCTCGACATTGCACCTGAAAATATAGAATATCACGGGCGACTCGAACCAGGAAGGATGTTCCTCGTCAACATGGAAGAAGGAAGGATTGTCAACGACACTGAAATAAAGGAAGAAATAGCAAAGAGGCATCCCTACAAAAAGTGGCTCGAAGCAAATTTGGTGCATCTGAGAGACATTCCCTATAACGATTGTCCTTTGTTTCTTGGAGAAGAATCGGTAGAAACGAGAAAAGCAATATTTGGGTACACCCTTGAGGATATTAATACCATCATCCTGCCGATGGGTAAAAATGCAAAGGAACCTATTGGTTCTATGGGATCGGACACCCCGATTGCGGTTTTATCAGAACGTCCTCAGCTCATTTACAACTATTTCAAACAATTATTCGCTCAGGTTACCAATCCCCCACTGGATGGAATCCGGGAAGAACTCATTACTGATATCAGTTTAACTCTCGGGACAGACCGGAATATTTTTGACATTACCGAACTTCATTGTCGTAAGCTCAAGATCCAGAATCCGGTCATCTCCAAAGAAGATCTGGACAAGATTAAAAATTACGACGCCAGTCCGGATTACAAAGTAGTATCCATCTCTGTCCTTTACGATATTGAAAGAGGGCACAACGGGCTGGAAGACGCTTTGGAATCAATCTTAAAACAAGCATCAGAAGCTATAGACCAGGGGGCAAATATTATTATTCTTTCCGACAGGTTTGTCAGCAAGGAAAAAGCACCGATTCCAGCCTTATTGGCCTGTTCCTTTGTCAATAGTGGTTTACAGCGCCTTGGGAAGCGCTCTAATCTTAGTATCATTATAGAATCGGCAGAACCGAGAGAGGTTCATCATTTCGCCTTATTATTCGGATTTGGAGCAAGCGCAATAAATCCTTACCTGGTAAATGAAATTATAGGGGAACAAATAGAAGAGAACGACATTACTGAATACACTTTCGATGAAGCCATAAAAAATTACAATAAGGCTATTGGAAAAGGGATTGTGAAGGTGATGAATAAAATAGGTATTTCCACCTTGAATTCATATCGCGGATCTCAACTATTCGAATGTATCGGTCTTAACACCAAGGTGGTAAATACATATTTTCCTAATACTCCTACCAGGATTCAGGGAATTGGATTGTATGAAATAGAGAAAGAGATCGCTAAACGCCATAAAAAAGCTTATGCAGATAAATATGTAGCAGCTAATCTTGATGTTGAGATAGGCGGGGAATACCGCTGGAGACGGGGTGGTGAAAAACATATGTTCAATCCTCTCACCATCGCCAAACTTCAGAAATCGGTTAGAAATAACGAACCGGATACCTACAAAGAGTATTCAAAGATTGTAAATGAACAATCGCGAGACCTGATGACACTCAGGGGGCTTTTTGAATTTACGAATTACGATCCCATCCCGATAGATGATGTGGAACCCTGGACCAATATTGTAAAGCGCTTTAAAACAGGAGCGATGTCTTATGGCTCTATTAGCAAGGAAGCTCATGAAAATCTCGCGATTGCCATGAACCGAATTGGGGGAAAAAGCAATTCCGGTGAAGGAGGGGAAGATGCCGAAAGATTTTACAAGAATCAATCGGGCGACTGGCGAAATAGTGCTATTAAGCAAGTCGCATCCGGTAGGTTTGGAGTCACTTCCAATTACCTGACCAATGCACAGGAGATTCAGATAAAAATGGCACAGGGCGCCAAGCCCGGTGAAGGGGGACAGTTACCCGGACCGAAGGTCAATCCTTCAATTGCGAAGACCAGGAATTCAACACCCTATGTCGGACTCATTTCACCCCCGCCTCATCACGATATTTACTCTATCGAGG
>JABDQK010000156.1 GCA_013042255.1 Flavobacteriaceae bacterium
GTTCGGCCATACATCCGAGTACTCCAACCTTTAAATGAGGTCTGGATTTTTTAACGGCATTGAATTTTTCAAGCCTTTTCCTTACCGTTGTTTCGGCTTTTTCACGAATAGAGCAGGTATTGACAACAACCAGCTCTGCTTCCTCTAACTCGGAAGTCGTATTAAACCCTTCATCAGCCAGGATAGAGGCCACGATCTCACTGTCGGAAAAATTCATCTGGCAACCATAGCTCTCTATGTAGAGCTTTCGCACATTTTTATTTCTTGACTTTGTCTTCAGGGAAGAACCCTGAATATTTTCATCGATTACTTTTTCCATATAAACTCTATAATGACAGGCGTATTAAAGGAGGGCAAAGATAAGACAATATCCTTTTTTATGACAATTTGACAGGTGAATATTTTCATAAAAAAGACGCAACTGGATAGATGCATACGTATCTATAGTGTATCCTAATCTATTAATAAGCTTTCTTATGAAAACCCTGAATTTCCTGCTTGTAGTTATTGCTGTTTCGAGTCTGCTATCCTGTGAAAAAGAAGATTCTGGAAAGTATGCCGATTATCTCGTAGCTCGACCTCTTACTATTTCTATGGAAGAATTTAAAAATGGTGTAGACGTCACCGTTCCTCAGCCTATAAATGAATCAGGTAAAATCTACGCCTACGAGAATTACATTTTTATTAATGACAAATACAAAGGGGTTCATGTGATAGATAATAGTGATCCCAGTTCCCCGACCAAGGTAGCCTTCATTAAAATAGCCGGAAATGTGGACATTTCGGTAAAGAACAATTTCCTGTATGCTGATAGTCTTACGGATCTGATTGTGATCGACATTTCCGATATCAATAACATGCAAATTGTTAACCGACTGCACGATGTATTGCGGGATAACGTTATTTGGCCGCTGGAGGCAGATATTTTTGAATACGAGGATTGGGGAAATCCCGATAATGTACTAATTGGCTGGGAAGTGGTCACCGAACGAAGATTGGTAGAAGAGGTGCAGCAACGCTTTGATGATGTACTGATGGCCAATGCCGCTGAAAACAGTATAGGACAAGGAGGCTCACTGGCACGCTTTAAGATAGTTGCAGATTATTTATACGCTGTGGACAATCACAGTATAAATATCTTTGAAATTTCAGACCTGGCTAATCCCGTAGACATGGAAGATGTGTATGCCGGATTCGATATCGAAACAATCTTTAATCAGGAAAATCATTTGTTCTTAGGGAGCCGAAGCGGAATGTATATTTACGATATTTCCTCCCCGGCGCAGCCCAGCTTCGTTTCCGAATTTCAACACGGCACGGCCTGTGATCCTGTAGTTGTAGACGGGGATTTCGCCTATGTCACATTAAGAGGCGGAAATGGATGCGGCGCTACCGAAAGTGGATTATTCGTCATCGATATAGCTGATATTTCCAATCCTGCCCTTCTTAAGTCGTATCCCATGGAAGAACCCTATGGCCTGGGTGTAAAAGACGATAAACTCTTTGTCTGTGATGGAAGTTACGGTCTTAAGGTTTATGACAAAAGCAATGTGCCCGACTTAACCCCCCTGGAACATTTTGATGGAATAACCACCTTTGATGTTATTCCGATGCAGGACCATTTACTTATGATCGGCGATGAGGTTTTATATCAATATACCTATACCACAACCAGCCTGGAATTGATCAGTTCAATGGCTCTGGATTAATTATCCCCTGACAGGCTTTCAAGGATCAGTTGCTGGAAGATATTTTGAATCACAAGAGAAGTAAAAGAAGCAAATCAAATTTTTGATATACTTTTGTGACTTCAAAAATCAATGAATGGCTAAGAATTTAGTAATTGTAGAATCACCCGCCAAGGCAAAGACTATCGAGAAATTTCTGGGAAAGGATTTTAAGGTAGAATCGAGTTTTGGACATATTGCAGACCTTCCGTCAAAAGAACTGGGGGTTGACGTAGCCAACGATTTTAAACCCAAATACATTGTCGATAAGGATAAAAAGTCCCTTGTAAAAAAACTTAAGGACCTGGCAAAGAAAGCCGAGACCATATGGCTTGCCAGTGATGAGGACCGGGAAGGGGAGGCCATCTCATGGCACCTGGCGGAAACCCTCGATCTCGACAAAAACAAAACCAAACGAATTGTCTTTAATTCCATTACTAAGTCGGCCATACAGAACGCGATTGAAAATCCGCGGGCCATTAACTACGATTTGGTCAACGCCCAGCAGGCCAGGAGAGTCCTCGACCGATTAGTGGGCTACGAACTTTCGCCGGTTTTGTGGAAAAAAATTAAACCAGGCCTTTCTGCCGGAAGAGTGCAATCTGTGGCGGTGCGACTTATAGTAGAGCGCGAACGCGACATTGAAGCCTTTGTTCCTGTAGCCTCCTTCCGCATAAATGCAGAATTCCGAACTCAGAAAGGAGAGGTTTTTAGTGCTAAACTTTCCAAGACATTTGATACCAAGGAGGAAGCAGAAGTATTTCTGAAAGCGAATCTGCAGGCAGAATTTGAAGTTGCATCCCTCGATAAGAAACCCGCAAAGAAATCACCTTCAGCACCTTTTACGACATCTACCTTACAACAGGAGGCCTCCAGGAAACTTTATTTTTCTGTGGGAAGGACTATGCAGGTGGCCCAGCGGCTTTATGAAGCCGGACTGATAACCTATATGAGGACTGATAGTGTAAACCTGTCTTCGGAGGCGATAAATGATGCCAAAAAAGCAATCGTAACTAATTACGGTGAGAAGTACAGCAAGGTTAGGAACTACAAAGGGAAGAGCAAAGGGGCACAGGAGGCTCATGAAGCCATCCGGCCTACGGATATGACCCTGCAGAATCCGAAGGTAGAAAGAGACCAGGCCAAATTATACGAATTGATATGGATGCGAACCCTGGCTTCTCAAATGGCCGATGCACAGTTGGAACGCACCAACGTTAAGATTAGTGCCAACTCGCACAAGGAACAGTTTACAGCCAATGGAGAGGTTGTCAAGTTCGATGGATTTTTAAAGGTCTACCTCGAAGGGAAGGACGAAGAGGATATAGCCGAAGAACAGGAAGGAATGCTCCCAGCTCTTCAGGTAGGAGAGTCCCTTGATAACAACTACATCACTGCTACAGAACGATTTACCCGGCCACCCTATCGCTTTACGGAGGCATCTTTGGTGAAGAAGCTTGAAGAATTGGGGATTGGAAGACCCTCTACCTATGCTCCAACCATTTCTACTATTCAGAACAGAGGATATATTGAGAAAGGAACAGTTGAAGGATCCGAGCGTAAATACAGTCAGTTAGTTCTTGAGAACAATCAAATCAAAGAGAATCACCTTACTGAAACAGTCGGATCTGATAAGGGGAAGATGGTGCCTACTGATATAGGAATGATCGTCAACGATTTTCTGGTGGAAAATTTCGCTAACATCCTGGATTACAATTTTACTGCAAAAGTAGAAAAGGACTTCGACGAGATCGCTTCTGGAGAGGAAGACTGGCAGAAAGTAATGAAAGACTTTTACAAGGATTTCCATCCCAATGTGATTGATGTGGAGGAGAACGCAGACCGTGCCAGTGGTGAACGTGTTCTTGGGACAGATCCCAAGACTAAAAGACAGGTCTCAGTTCGCCTGGGACGATTTGGCCCTATGGTGCAGATAGGCACAGTGGAGGAGGAAGAAAAACCGCTTTTTGCCAGTCTGCTGCCAGACCAGTCAATAAACACAATTACCTATGAGGAAGCCATGGACCTCTTTAAGTTGCCGCGGAAATTAGGAGTCTATGAAGGGGAGGAAGTTGAAGCCAATGTAGGCCGATACGGACCATACGTACGTTATGGTAAAAAGTTTGTCTCCCTTGAAAGCGGGGAAAGTGCGATGGATGTAGGTTTAGACCGGGCTATTGAACTTATAAAGGCCAAGCAAAAAGCAGACGCGCCAATAACCACCTATGAAGGGAAAGACGTGACTAAAGGGAAAGGGAGATTCGGTCCTTTTATCAAATGGGACGGCATGTTTATCAACGTCAACAAAAAATACAATTTTGATCAACTCTCTGAAGCAGATATTGCTGACCTAATAGAGGCCAAGAAAAAGAAGGAGGCCGAGCGCGTAGTAAAGGAATGGCCAGAGGAAGGGATCAGAATAGAGAAAGCCCGCTGGGGCCGGCACAATGTAATCAAAGGCAAAACTAAGGCAGAACTGGCCAAGGAAGTTGATGTTACAAAAATGAGTCTGGAAGACGCGAAAAGTCTTCTGGAAAAGAAAAAACCCAAGAAAAAAAGTAAATAACCCCCCTTTGCTATAGTCTTATGGCATTTGATTTTTTAGTTCCGGTTGAAGATAAGGCCCTGGCGCATTGCGAGCTCTTGCCACCGCAATCCCTGGGAAAGAATATCTTTAAACATACCCAAAGAGACGGATTGCCAGTCCTGGCTAATGCTTCATTTGCCATTATGGGTGTAAATGAATCGCGTAACGCCTTTGAGAAGAAACCTGAAAAACTCGCCATAGTAGAGATTCGTATTCAATTGTACAAGTTGATGATGGGCAATTGGAATCTCAATATTGTAGACCTCGGCAATGTGGAGGAAGGGGAGACGGTGGAAGACACCTATTTCGTCGTCAAGGAAATTACTGCAGGTTTGCTGGAGGAAAATGTTATACCTATTATAATAGGTGCCACTCAGGACATTACCTATCCTACCTACCGGGCTTTTGACGGGATAAAAGACCTGATCAATCTCGTATCCATTGATAGCCGATTCGACTTTGGGGCGGATGAAGAATTGATCAGCTCCAGCTCTTACATGAGTAAGATCATTACCGATAAGCCCAACAATCTGTTTAATTTTTCCAATATCGGGTACCAGAGTTATTTTAATGCACAGGAGGAGATCGACCTTATGGAACGGTTGTTCTTTGATGCTTACCGTCTTGGTGAAATCTCTTCAGATATAACCTTAGCCGAACCTGTGTTGCGTAATGCCCACCTGGTAAGTTTGGATGCCAGGGCCATAAAAGCCAGTGAGGTAGGAGGTTCATCCAATTATTCGCCTAATGGTTTTGATGGTCGGGAGATCTGTGCAATCGCACGATACGCCGGAATCAGTGAAAATGTAGCTGTGTTCGGAATTTATGAAAGTGAAAACTCACCCTTATCGTTCCAGCTGATCGCTCAGATTATCTGGTATTTTATGGAAGGATTTAACTTCAGGATCAAGGAACGCCCTACTGGTTCCAGTAAAGATTTTACCAAGTTTATAGTCCCTACCGAAAACGAGGATCTAATTTTCTACAAAAGTCTGCTCACCCAAAGGTGGTGGGTAGAAGTTCCTTCATTTGCTTCTTCGCATACTAAATCAAATTCGCCTGCGTTATTACCTTGCACTGAGCAGGACTATTTGGACGCTTGCGACCAGATTATCCCTGAGCGGTGGTTTAAGGCCTACAAGAAAGGTTTAAACTAAACGTGAATTTTTTTTAAAGGAAGGCTAGTAACGTACAATATTTTATTCAAAAAGTAGTTTTAGAGAATAATAATTGACATTACTGCTTAAAGTCTAAATCGAAATTTAACCTAAAGTATGAAGAAGCTATTGTTGTTATCTATAGCGTTTGTTTTTTTACTCTCAAGTTGCGGGTCTAAGACAAAAGGAGAACTAGTGGGCGTACAAGGAAAGAAATGGTACCCTGAAAAACCATATGGAATGGAACTCATACCAAGGGGTGCTTTCATCATGGGAAAAAGCGAGGAAGATATGGCGCAGGTTCTCAACGCCCCAACTAAAACTGTAACGGTAAGATCGTTCTATATGGATGATACCGAAATAACAAACAGTGAATATCGTCAGTTTGTACAATGGGTCCGCGATTCTATCGTCAGGACCAAATTGGCAATTCTGGCTGATGAACTAGGAATGGGTCCTGAGGACGGAGGTATCGGAGAGTACGCTTTTAAGAGTGCTGACACCACCAGAATGTCGACATATGAAAAGTATATGCTCGACAATTATTCCGGAATGGGCGAAACGGGCTATGAAGGCTATCGTTTAAATACTGAGGAAGACCTGGTTTGGGATACATCAGATTATCCGGATGAATATTATACGGAGATAATGGATTCATTGTACATTCCTGAAGAGGAGTCTTACAATGGACAACGTATTATTGATGTAACCAAATTAAAGTATAAATATACCTGGATGGATATCGAAGCGGCGGCCCGTTCTAGGGACTCACGCCGTAAGGAATTCCTGAGGACCGAAGAATTGGAAATTTATCCCGATACTACGGTATGGATCCGAGATTTTGAATATTCTTACAACGAACCCATGCACAATGATTATTTCTGGCATGATGCTTATAGTGACTACCCTGTTGTTGGGGTATCCTGGACTCAGGCCAAAGCCTTTTGTCATTGGAGAACTAAATTCAAGAACGATGATCAGAAGTCGCGTGGGAAACAATTTGTGAACCAGTTCCGTTTGCCTACAGAGGCCGAGTGGGAATACGCTGCCCGTGGTGGTATCGAAGGAGGTACCTATCCCTGGGGAGGTCCGTATGTAATTAGTGATACAGGCTGTTTTATGGCCAACTTTAAACCTCAGCGAGGGGATTACGCAGCGGATGCAGCCTTATATACGGTAGAAGCAAAATCATATGAGCCCAATGATTTTAACCTGTACAATATGGCAGGGAACGTTTCGGAGTGGACTAACAGTAGTTATTTCCCCGGTTCTTACGAATACGCTTCTACAATGAACCCCAACGCAGATTCGGGCGGTAACGCCAGAAAAGTAATCCGCGGAGGATCCTGGAAAGATGTGGCTTACTTCCTGCAGGTAAGTACAAGGGATTATGAATATCGTGATTCTGCCAGGAGTTACATCGGTTTCAGAACCGTACAGGACTATATGGGAGAAGAAGATTCAACACAATAACAGATTACCAATAAAGATCAAACAAAAACCAAATACTTATTTATTAAACTTAAATTAAATCTTAGAATTATGGCACAGTCAAAATCAACAAAAAAACTATTTAACATGGCCTATGGCCTGGGAGCTTCGGTAGTAATTATCGGTGCCCTCTTTAAAATCCTTCACTGGGAATTCGGACCGTTAACCGGTGGACTTCTGCTCGCAGTAGGTCTGATTACAGAAGCCCTTATTTTCGCCATCAGTGCCTTTGAGCCTGTAGATGATGAATTCGATTGGTCTCTTGTATATCCTGAATTAGCTGGAGGAGAATCTAATGGAAACGCCAGTTCTGACGCTAAAGAAGCGGAAGGATTGCTTTCAAAAAAATTAGATCAGCTTTTAAAAGAAGCTAATATTGATGCAGAATTAATGCATAGCCTTGGTGACAGTATCCGCAATTTTGAAGGTGCTGCCAAAGGAATCGCTCCTTCTGTAGACGCAATAGAAACCACTAAAAAATATTCAGATGAAATGGCCCAGGCCGCTTCGCAGATGGAATCTTTAAACAGCTTGTACAAAGTACAGTTGGAAAGTGCCAGCAGACAGGCTTCAATTAACGAAGAAGTAGTTCAAAACGCAGGTGCTCTTAAAGATCAAATGGAATCATTGGCCTCTAACCTTTCATCCTTAAATGGTGTATATGGTGGTATGTTGTCTGCCATGAGCAAGAACTAATTAGTCGCGAATCAATAACCCAAATCAAGTTACAAAT
>JABDQK010000116.1 GCA_013042255.1 Flavobacteriaceae bacterium
TCGCCACCTGGTAGTGGTTAGAACCCTTGATCCCCTGAATAGCAATTCGTTTTCTCACCTTTTTATTCAAAAAAAAAGCCCCGACTTTAACGGGACTTGCTTTTATATGGTTTAACACTTATCTACAATAGTCCCTTGCCTCTTTGAAAAAAGAAGTAAAAATAGAAACCATTCCAGAAATTGTTATGTGTCATTTTCTTATAAAACTGAGGCTAAGGTAATTATTAAAATGAAAAATAGATCCTTTGTCCATTATTTTTTTTGATGTCTGCAATATTTGCAGGAAAACTGCGAATAATTTTTCAAACTAAGTCATATTCTGAGGATTCTTTAAATATTGATCCATATAGGATATGTCAATTCGAGTTTTAATAAAGCTATCGACGCGTAATTAGGCCATCAGATACTATTCAATTTTAGGACACATTCTTTACTTTTACAATACCAAAGAGCAAGATATGTCGATCGTAGTCGAAAACCTCAGCAAATCATACAAAGGGCAAGCTGCTCTAAAAAATGTTTCTTTCAGTATTGAGAAAGGCGAGATCGTGGGTTTTCTTGGCCCGAACGGTGCGGGCAAGTCGACCTTGATGAAAATCCTCACAACCTATCTCAATGCCGATGAGGGAGAAGCACGGGTGAACGGATATCATGTCATGTCGGAAGCGAAACAAGTACAGAAAAGCATAGGGTATTTACCCGAAAATAACCCGCTCTACCTGGAAATGTACGTGCGGGAATATCTTTATTTTATTGCTGAGCTGCACTCGGTTTCCAAAGATTCGGTCAAGGAGGTTATTTCCCAGGTAGGCCTTGACAAAGAGGCCCATAAGAAGATCGGACAGCTTTCCAAAGGGTACAGGCAGAGGGTAGGACTTGCAGCGGCCCTGGTCCATCAACCTGAGGTTCTTATTCTCGATGAGCCTACTACCGGTTTAGATCCCAACCAACTTCTTGAAATCCGAAAACTTATCAGGGAAATTGGAAAGGACAGAACAATATTCCTATCCACCCATATCATGAAAGAAGTGGAGGCGGTTTGTGACCGGGTTTTGATTATTAATAAAGGGGAACTTGTTGCCGATCAGAAATTGTCTGCACTCAGGGAAGGAACCGAGCAGATCATTGAAGTGGAATTTGATTACAGGGTTGAAGAAGCCTTTTTGATGAAACTTCCGCATGTTACCCATGTTAAAAACACAGTTGGCTTTGTCTATGAGATTACCTTTAGTCATGAAAAGGACATGAGAGCGGTAGTATTCGACTTTGCACATGACAACAAGCTGAAAACACTTCAATTGAGCCGGAAAAACAAAAACCTCGAAAGTCTTTTTACGGAACTTACCGGAGCATGAATTTCTTTCCTATTCAGGGATATATGTTACCTTTTCCGCTGCTACGGAATCGATTTTTTTACGCGAAAAATAGACTGGAAAATACTGATCCTTTGCCCATGGCTCAAAAAGGTTGTCGTAGAAGGGGCTTTTTGGATCCCCAGACTGACCTGGGCTATTGGTTCCCACAGCATCGTCCCAGTCACCAGTGCTTACGATCATTCGGAATGAGGCGCCGCTGCTCTGCCTGTTATTGTTTCCTGTAGACCCGGGGGTATAACCATTCCCTCCACGGGGAAGCGGCCCGAGGTTGAGGGAATCTGCCCATGACTGATTTACCGCTCCTGACAGAGGATGTGTCATATAGGTATGTTTATATTTCGCCTGCCCGTATTTCCAATTCTCAACTTCATCTCCCAGATCTTTTTGCAATAATTCAATGCCAGATGAGAATGCCTTTGCAAGGAAATCATCTCTGGCCTCTTCAGCCTGAGGACCAAACTTTACATCAGGATTTAGCATCCAATCTATAACTCTTTTCATTTGCAGACCATCAATCACTCCTTTTGCCTTTGATGGGATGAATCGTTCTTCTGCCATTCGTTTCAATTCCTTTTCGAAGGCGACATATATTCCGGCTTCCACACTCCCTGGCAAGAGCTGGTAATCCCATTTTTCCAATCGCTGTTTTGCTTCTGCTGATTTTCCTTCTAACTCCAGGCGAGACAAAAGTGGGACAAGCATCCTGGCTGGTAAGGAAACATAGTCTACCTGAAGTGCCTGCATCTCCTGCATTGTAAATTTTTTACCTGAACTGAGAACTTCTTCTATGCGGTCGCCGCGATAGGGATCAGACCATGAATAGCCGATGGCGTCCCAATGTTTATAATCATCGGGAGTTACATTCTGGTTTGCCGTGGCAATATATCCGCGTTCCGGATTGACCTCATGAGGTTTCTCAATGATGGGCAGATATCCATCCCATTCGTATCTCCCGTCCCCGGGTACAGGAACCAGGCCACTGAAATTTCTTCGCACAGGAGCAATTCCTACGGCCTGCCAGCCTATATTTCCTTCCTTATCAGCCCAGATCATATTTTCCCCGGGAATATGACTGTAGTCGCAGGCTTCCCGGAATTCTTCCCAGGTCTTCGCCTGATCCATACGAAGGGATGCCAAATAGGGTGATCCACCCGGTTCTAACCAGGCACATCTCACGGCATAAGCTTTATGGTTGAGACTGTCCACAAAGACCACAGGTCCGTGGCGTGTATAATTCAAACGCACTTCTTCCGCTGGTCTTCCTTTTACAGGGATCGTTTCTGAAATCGTCTCCATGGCCTCCCATTTTCCCTGATACCTGTACTCATTGAGGTTTTCCGGATTGAGGTCATAAACGTAAAGATCTTCCCCATCCGTGCGAAATACCGTAAGGCCCCAGGCTCCGTGCTCATTGTGACCTATGGAAATACCGGGAATTTCCGGCTCCCCACCCCCGATTACATTCCAGCCGGGGGCCACCAGATGCGTCATATATCTGAGGGAAGGCACGGCAATGGTTCGGTGGGGATCATTGGCCATCAGGGTATGCCCATCAGTTGTCATTGATTCACTTAAAACCCAGTTATTACTACCAATTGATAAGGAATCATAAACATCAACTTTTTCTTCTTCAACAAAGGCTGTAGCACCAGATCTCCTGTAAGCAGGATCAATATCTTCCGGTAAGAACCGGACAGATCTACGGTAGGCGAAGTACAATTCCAGGATTTCCTCACTGAGCAGGGAAGTATTTATGGCAGGGTCCATTTCCAAAATTGGATCTTTCGGATGAAACCAGTACAAATCTTTAACTGCATCCACCCCAATTTTATCAACAGCCATACCTACTTCGAGTTCAGCCCCAATATTGCCCAACAGTCCCTGATGTCGTGAAATAACCACCTCGGGAGTCCATTTTTGGGGAAGAATGTTAAGCATCTTAAATTCAATGGGTAAAGAATCTGGATTTTCCAGGGCCTCTTCGATATAGGCATTAACTCCGTCCGTATAAGCTGTGATAATCTCTTGGCCCCGATCGTGGTAATGATTGAATTCCCGGGTTAAATCCCCACGATATTTAAAGAGTCGGGTTCCGATATCCCTCTTTAGCTCGCGTTCTCCCTGTATTTCTGCTACGGTCCCCGTTGCCTGCCTCCGCCAGATCTCAAACTGAAAGAGTCGGTCTTTAGCCGCGGCATAGCCCTGTGCAAAAAACAAGTCGTGTTCATTCGCTGCATAGATGTGGTTGATTCCCCATTGATCCCGGACAATTTCAACAGATTCCTGCAGACCCTCGAGAAGTACTTGCTCTGAAGGGTTGGATTTACAGGAAAGGATTATTCCTGAAATAACAAAAAACATGAGAATTGGGATAACCCTGAAATACTTAAATACAGAGGACGAATTACACTGTGCTGATCTAGTCATTGTTGTGTTTTGTAATGGAAAGTTGTTCTACGTCTTTTAAATCTTTTATAAGGTCTCCTTCCTTTCTTAATAGCATTTTAAAATACCCGGATACTATTTCCCTGCTTACTTTCAGACCAAATTCCGGATCGATTTGGTAGCTAAAACTATCCGGATAGATGAAGGGATTATCAGTTACCGAATTATGGCCAAATCCATGCATTTCCGCAAAATAGACAGGTGAAGGTGCATTTTCTATAAAACTGTTGTAATTATCCCTGGCATAGGGTAGTGTTCCACTACTGCAAAGCATTGCTGTTGTAATATCGATCTTGCCCTTATAACGCACTTCTCTGGGTGGAATTCCCTCCATGGCCACATATGCCTTTACATAATCATGGTCAGATGTAAATTCGCCAGCTATGCGACCTCCAAGAGAATGACCAAAAATACCAATAGCGTTTAGATTTAATCTACCGGTAAATCGTCTATCGGGATCTGCTTCATTTAGTTTTATCAGTTGATCGTAGACAAAATCGAGGTCCTTTACCCCCATATGCGTTGGTGCTTCAAAAAATTCATCAACTTTCTCATAGGGTCCGCCCATCATTCCGGGCGGAGGTTTAAAAGCTGAAGAAGGCCTCACAATACGTCCGTCCCCGTAGATTGTATAACCTATCAATGGCATATCTACCGAGGCTACTACAAAACCATGACTGGCCAGGTCCTCACTTAAAGTGCTATATAAGAATCTCTCTGTCCCCCTTCCTGGAGCGATAAATATCAAGTTTGCCTGTTTGACATAGGTGTTGAATTCAGGACCTAAATAGCTATTCGTCAATACCTTCTGATAATCCTTTGAAATCGGGGAGTATGAAGCCCTGATCTCTTTTTCATTCAGACTAGCAGGGTACCATATCTGGACAACCAATGATCTTCTGTCCCCTTTGTTAGAGGTGTAATTGGCAGTCCTAGAGGTGTCAGACCATTCATAGGTTTTTGTTCCTACAGCGTAGGGTCCGCTGGGAGGCATCAGCCTTACAGTATCTGCCTGTGGATAAAGCAGTGTGCTGACAAGAATGGCCATAAAGCAAAGTGATTTATTTCTGCAGACCTTCTCTATCACGATTATTGTTATTTAATAAACCCAACTATTGCCTCCATTAGGCCTTCCATAAGTGGCAGGGAGGGATCATTATACGTCTTGAAATTTTCCATCCGATCCATAGGTGCCTCCTTTAAAACGTGATTCATTCCTTCTAAAATGACCTTCTCTGCTTCTGGGTTCGCACTGATCAGCATTTCAGCGTCTTTTACTTTTACCTGAATGTCGGTGGTTCCTTGCAGAACAAGGACCGGGCAATCGAGTTTAGCTATCTCTTTTGCCGGATTATACTTAAACCAGGAGATCAGATAAGGTTGTACGCTTGGCCTGAAAAGTGAATTTAGCATGGGATTGACACTGTCTACGGTTTGGCCTTGCTCCAGCGTTGTTATTATAGGATCGGTCATGGCAGTAATAGCAGGAGGTTGTGCACTTAATTGTTCCCTGAGAATATCGGCAGCCGGACGGCCAACCCCGGCGAGAGATATAAATTTATCAGCTCTGGTACGTTGTACTGCAACCATCCCTATCAGGGAACCCTCACTATGTCCCAGGATGATCAAGTTGCTAAATCGCGAATCATTTTTGAGTTGCTTTGCCCATAATTCCACATCATCGATGTAGGTCTCAAAGCGCAGATCCTCTTCCTTTGTCATGGCAGATGCACTGGCTGCAATTCCCCTTTTGTCGAACCGAAAACTGGCAATATCATGTTTTGACAGGCCTGCTGCTATCAATTGCAAAGAGTTGTTGGTCATCATGGCGTTATTGCCATTACGGTCCGTAGGCCCAGAACCGGCAATGATTAATACTACAGGAGTTTTTCCTTCAACTTCAGGCACCAGTAAGGTTCCCTTCAAAGTCCCAGTTTCCGTTGAGATCTCTAATTCTTCCTCAGTCTGAGACCATAGTGCTGAGGCTGCGAGAAATACTATAGTAATTAATACATAACGAATCTTCATGTCATAAAGTTTTAAAATAGTCCGGTAATAGTACCCTTGGTATCAATAGAAATATATTCGGCTGAAGGCGTTGCAGGCAATCCCGGCATACGAAGAATATTTCCGGCTATGGGGATGATAAAACCTGCCCCAGTGGCAATTTCAAATTCACGGATATTAATATCGAAATTTTCAGGTCGCCCCAGTTTTTTCTCATCATCACTCAGGCTCTTTTGTGTTTTGGCTATGCACACGGGGAGGGATCCATATCCCATCCGCTCAAAACGCTTCATCTGTGCATTGGCTTTGTTGGTAAGTATCACATTCTTTGCCCCGTAAATTGTACTGCAAATCTTCTCCATTTTCGTACGTATTGAATCCTCCAAATTGTAAGTAGGCGTAAATGTGGTCTTGCAATTAGTTGCTGCTTTTACAACCAGGTCAGCCAGGTCTGTACAGCCTTTGCCGCCTTCTGCCCATCCATTGCTCAATGCTGCAGGTACCCCAAGCTTTTTACAATAGTCTAGAAGTGCCTTTTTCTCTGCCTTGGTATCACTACTAAATGCGTTGACCGATATCACAATAGGAATGCCAAAGCTTTGCAAACTAGTAATGTGACGCTCCAGGTTGGGCATTCCAGCCATTAGAGCTTCCACGTCTTCGTCCGTTACCTGATCCAGGGGTTTCCCCCCATGGTATTTTAAGGCCCGTATGGTGGCTACCAGGACCACAGCCTTTGGTGATAATCCGGCTTCCCGGCACTTTATATTCAGGAATTTTTCCGCTCCGAGATCTGCTCCGAAACCTGCTTCAGTAACAACATAATCTCCAATACTCAGCCCCATTTTAGTAGCGAGTACAGAATTAGTACCCTGTGCAATATTGGCAAATGGTCCTCCGTGAATAATCGCAGGATTGCCTTCCAGGGTCTGAACGAGATTTGGTTTTATGGCATCCTTCAATAATACCGCCATTGCTCCCTGTGCGTTGAGGTCCCTTGCATAAACAGGTTTTCCTATCCAGGTATCCCCTACGTAGATATTTCCGCATTTCTCCTTTAAATCCTCGAGATTCTTACTTAAACATAGAATCGCCATGATCTCAGATGCTGCCGTAATATCAAATCCCGTCTCCCGTGGGATTCCTCCTGCTTTGCCCCCCAGTGCGGCAATAATTTTGCGTAGTCCCCTGTCATTCATATCCATACAGCGTTTCCAGAGCACTGTTCTGGGATCTATACCCAGATTGCGCGACTTGCTCTGAATATTATTGTCGATAAGAGCTGCTAGTAAATTATTTGCCTTTTCAATGGCATGGAAATCGCCGGTAAAATGAAGGTTGATATCCACCATGGGTATCACCTGACTCCATCCTCCTCCGGCTGCGCCTCCTTTGATACCAAAAACCGGACCCAGGCTGGGTTCACGTAGCACAATCACGGCTTTCTTCTTCCTGAGATTGAGTGCATCCCCCAGACCAATGGAAGTTGTGGTCTTTCCCTCTCCTGCAGGGGTTGGGGTTATAGCAGTAACCAGGATCAGGTTTCCCTTATCCACAGCATCTTCCTTTATAAGATGCAAGGGCAATTTTGCTTTGTTAGAACCGTAATATTCCAGTTCATCTTCCGGGATGTTTAAAAAGGCTGCAATTTCCCTGATGTGTTTTTCCTCAACACTTTGTGCGATTTGAATGTCAGTCATTTGGAGTTTTAGTTTTTGATCCTATTGAGCGTAGAATTTAGTAAATCGTAAATCACTTTTAGCTATTTAATTTTGTTTTATTCACTACAAATAAACTGGACCAAATCGTTTTGAACCGATTACAAGTCTTTATAATCCTACCCAAAAACTAATAACAACTTCTGGAGTATTGGTTTGTGGTATAAGCGTAGATCGATAGCAATTTCTTCACATTCTGGTTATTATAGAGATCGTACTCTTATTCCTCCAATGATACAGGTGCCCAGGCCGGCGATTCATTTCTAATCTTTGTGTTGGTTAATCGCCTTTTTTCACTGTTTTCTATATTGATGATATAAATATCGTAGTTATTACCCGTTCCCGCGGTATAGGCGATCCACTTTCCATCCGGCGACCAGGAAGGCGAATAACAGTCGAGGGTATCTTTGGTAATATTCCTGATATCTTTTCCTTCTGCATCCATCACAAAAATTTCGAAACTATCCCCTTCAGGACCGTAAAAGGCAATTTGATTTCCATCAGGGGAATAAACAGCACCGGAATCGTATCCCGGTTTATTAGTTATGCGAGTTACTTCACTCCCATCTGCTTTCATCCTGAAGATCTCCCCGTTTGCTGCATGTGTAGTATCATTTAAATCGCGTAGCTGCCGGGTAAAAAGAAGATGTTTCCCATTAGGAGACCAGGCCGGACTTTCTTCATAATCTGCATTGTCTGTAAGTGCGGAAACATCGCTACCGTTTATCTTCATTTTATAGACAGAACGACTCTTCTCGTTTCGGTTACTCATAAATACGATCTGAGATCCGTCTGGAGAAACTACGGGCAGCACATCCTCACTGGGATGGTTTGTCAATCGGATTGCCGTGTCCTTTTTAAGATCAAAGACGTAAAGTTCAGGGTCTCCATCTCTGTTGGAATAGGCGATGATCTTACTTCCGTCAGGGAACCAGGAAGGACCGTACTCCATGGCAGGATTATTAGTAATATTCCTGAGGTTGCTGCCATTGGCATCCATTAGATAGATCTCTTTGTTCCCGTCCCGATTCGTATTAAAAGCAATGGTGCCTGAGGGTTTATTATCGGGTATTTTAATTTTCTTTTCCTCCGTTTTACAGGCTGACAAAATAATTAGCCCGGACAATGAAAAAAAGAAAGATGGATAAAACAAATCGGATTTTACTTTTGACCAAAGAGTAGAACCTGGTTTCATATGTGGAAATTTTCCTTAAAATATAAAAAAAGGACGGACAGGGGAATAAAATACTTAGGGAAGTGGGTTTAATCTTCCCTGTACTCAATAGAATAGTACTTATTTAAGAGAGTTATTCAATGACCAAATTCCTGTTCCTC
>JABDQK010000009.1 GCA_013042255.1 Flavobacteriaceae bacterium
TCGTGTCAGGACAAGATTCCTTACACCTTAAAGGTAGCGCTTCCTCTTCAGAATTAATGTATTTTCGCACCAGAACACCTCGCGATTTATTCGATATGCGGAAGGCACAGAAAGACAAAATTATCTATACGGTTTTACTCGTCCTATGCATTGTCATATTTTGGGCCATAGAACAGTATTTCTGGTCTCCGGAATTTAAGATCAAAGAGCAGGCTGAAGTTGAGATACCGGAATATGTCTATCCGGAAACTCAAAAAGCAAAAATTGTAAAACACAATCACTATGCCCTTGTTTATAACGAGGAGCATGAACAGGCTCAGTGGGTAGTCTACGGTTTGTTTCGATCACACCTCACTTCAGATGACCGGGAACGACCCTATTTTATTGAAGATCCGAAGGTGAAATCCGGTTCGGCAGACTGGCGCAATTATAAGAACTCAGGATATGACCGCGGTCACCTTTGTCCTGCGGGTGACCGGAGATTCTCTGAATCGGCCTACAATGAGACTTTTTACACCAGTAATATCAGTCCGATGAACCGCGAATTTAATGCAGGAATCTGGAATAGGCTGGAGATACAGGTAAGGAACTGGGCCAGGCAATACGATTCGCTCTGGGTGGTTACCGGGGGTATACTCACTGATGACCTGCCTGATATTGGATATGAATCGGTTTCGGTACCAGAAGCTTTTTACAAAATTGTGATCAGGGGAAGCGAGGATCAACTGGAAGCTATTGCATTTTTAATCCCCCACAGAGAATCTACACTTCCTTTAAACGAGTTCAGGGTAACTGTCGATTCTATTGAGCAGCTAAGTGGAGTTGATTTTTTTGAAGCACTGGACGATAAACTTGAAAGTAAACTGGAGAGCAGGGTAAACGGCTCTGTCTGGCGTTATTAAAGCCATTCATTCAAACGATTCGAATCTAGTTTAAGAAAGATAAACAGCAGGGCTGTAAAACCGAGCAGGGCAGAACCCCCATAACTGAAAAAGGGCAGAGGTATGCCGATGGTGGGAAGGATACCGGTAACCATGCCTATATTGATAAAATAGTGAATGAGGAGAATGGAAATCACCCCATAGCCGTACATTCGGCTAAAGTCACTCTTTTGCCTCTCCGCCAAATAAACCAACCGCAGCAATAACATAGTAAATAATACAATCACAGTGGATGTTCCTAAAAAGCCCCATTCTTCTCCGACCGTGCTGAAAATATAATCAGTATGCTGTTCGGGGACAAAATCTCCTTTGGTACGAGTTCCTTCTAAAAAACCTTTACCAAGGCTACCGCCCGACTCAATTGCTTTCTCCGATTGATAAGTATTATAACCGATGGTCTTTCTGATCTCTTCGAGTCTTTCCGGATCTTTCTCCAGTCTCAGCCAAAGGCTGAATCGATCCCGGTGACGTTGCTCGAATACATTTTCAAAGACAAAGTTCACCGATAGGGAGAAAATAACGGCTATAAAAAAGAACATTATAAGCGGCAGGAGGGGCACTTTAAAACTTGCTTTTTTAACGAGAAGGAAAACAGCAATTAACAAGGCAAGAATTATGCTAACCCAAATGGTACCAAACATCAGGGTAGTTATAAAAATAAGCACTGCCATCAAAGCAATCGCCAGATAGAATAATGGAAACCCTTCTCTGAACAGGACAAAGACGAGGGCGAGGAAGACCAAAGCACTACCGGGGTCGGGTTGCGGAATGATCAGTAAAACGGGCACAAGGATGATCAACAAAGCAAAAAGCTGATCTTTTACTCGTTTGATATCCGTTTGTATGTCACTGAGATACTTTGCCAGAGCCAGGGCGGTTGCGAATTTTGCTAGTTCTGAAGGCTGCAGGTTGAAAAAGCCCAGATCGTACCAGGAAGTAGCGCCTGCAATTGTCTTTCCAAAAAGGAATAGACCGAGTAGCATCACCATGGTAATAATGTAGATAAGGCTTGAAAAACGTTCGTAAAAATGGGCTTCAAGGACCAGGAAAATAAACGCAGCAATCAGACTAACCCCAATAAAAAATAATTGTTTGCCATATAACTGACTGAAGTCGAATACGGAAGTACTGTTTTCTGAGAAAGTTGTGGAATAGATATTGACCCAGCCTATGGAAACAAGCATCAGGAAAAGGAAAATGGTTAACCAGTCTACCCTTTTAAGGACGCTTTTACCAGACATATTCATTTATCTTGAACTCCTCCCCGCTATAGGGTTTAGCATATTCTGCTTCCAGTGTTTTTTCCAGCATACGTTTCTCAAGGTCGGTACGCGTAATTTCCCCTTTGAGATACTTTTCTATAAGCAGGGAAGCTATATGGCCGGCATATCTCGCACCGTAGTACCCGTGTTCTATATAAACCGCAAGGGCTATTTCAGGATTATCTACAGGGGCGAAAGCGACAAAAATGGAGTGGTCTGTAAGTTGGGTACGTACGCCATCTATTTTTGTAAAATTCTCTACAGTACCTGTTTTGCCCGCGATCTCTATCCCAGGGATCTGTAACCATTTGGCCGTTCCTTTTGTATACACATCGGCCATTCCCTGAACTACAGGTCCGAAATGTTTTTTGTCAATTGTAGTATAGTTGGGGGTGGTATACCTGGCACTGTTTACCGGCTCACCCGCGATCTTTTTGATGATATGAGGAGTGTAATAATAACCTCTGTTTGCAATAGCTGCGGTCATGTTTGCCAGCTGAACCGGAGTGGCTGCCACCTCACCTTGTCCAATTGAATTGGAAATAATAAAGGATGAAGCCCATCGGTTGTCTCCATAAACTCTGTCGTAATACGATTTGTCAGGAACCCGGCCTTTCCTTCCTGTTGGGAGATCATATCCGAGGTAGTCGCCTAGACCAAAACTTTTAATGTGCTTTTCCCAGACGTCCATTCCCTCGTCAGTAGTTGGATATTTGTCGTATATCTTGCGGAAGGTTCCGGCAAAATAAGCGTTGCAGGATTTATAGATCCCCGAATTCATATTTCGCAGCCCGCCACCGCAATGACAACCTCTTTTTTTATTGCCTACATAAAAGCCATTATAGCAGCGAATGGTTGTTTCTGGTTTAATGACGTCTTCCTGTAGTGCAATCAGAGCATTTAGTGTTTTAAATGGTGACCCCGGGGATGGCTGAGCCAGGAGAGCTCTGTCCCATGTAGGTTTGGAAATTGTATCGTAATGCAACTTACTGTAATTCTTTGATCGCTCCCTCCCAACGAGCAATGCCGGATCATAAGTGGGTCCTGAAATAAGGGCCAGGATTTCTCCTGAGCCCGGCTCAATGGCAACGATTCCCCCTCTTTTACCATTCATTAAACGTTCTCCGTATTCCTGCAATTCTTTGTCGAGGGTAACAAGTATCTCCTTCCCTTGTTCCGGTAGGGTATCGAGGGTTCCTTCTTTATAAGGGCCAATCACCCTGTTAAATCGATCTTTTTGGATGAATTTTACGCCTTTTACCCCACGTAGGACTTCTTCATACTGTTTCTCTATTCCTGTACGTCCGGTAAGTTCCCCTTGTTTGTAATAAGGATTCTTTCTGATATCACTTTCGTTCACCTCCGAAATATAGCCAAGCACGTTAGCGCCACTTTGAG
>JABDQK010000174.1 GCA_013042255.1 Flavobacteriaceae bacterium
AATTGTCTGGGAGAACCGCCGCTTGCAGGAATTACAAATAAGTGATTGAATCCAGGTTCAATGTATCCCCTTCCGTCTGCTTCGTGATAAACCCGGTCTGTGATTCTTGGCGACTCTGCCCATTTGGCCCCTTTGGGCTTCTCCGGCATCTTCGCGAGCACAGGAGGTTTTTTTGGAATGTTCATCGAAAAGGCGAGCTGTTCGCCATTTGGTGACCAGCAAAGAGAAGAAGGGCTGGCAGGCAGTTGGGAGATTCGGGCAAATTTACCGGTACTTACCCAGTACATATATATCTCGGATCCTTCATCAGTACTACTTACAAAAGCGATTTGGTCTCCATTCGGAGACCACCTTGGACTGGATTCAGACACTTCTCTGGAGGTAAGTTTCTGGTGCCGACTACCATCTTTTCTGATCATCCAAAGGTTCCCCTTCGCGCGATCGGTCATAATATCAAATCCCATTCGCCTATATACGATCCAGTTTCCATCAGGTGAAATCTGAGGATCGGAGACATACTGCAGATCGAAAACGTCGAGATAGTCAAAAGGTTTTTTCTGGGAATAGCCTGTTGTAACATGCAGGCAAATCAAACTGAAAAAAAGAATAATAGCAGATTTCTTCATAAGGGTAGAATTGACCGTTAAACATAATCAATAGGTCCCAGTAAAGCAAGAAGAAGGTTTAGGCTATAGAGGGCTGGTTTGGTGTAGTACAAATCGGCGACTCTTTCTTTGAAAAAAACTCAAAAGCAGTATCTTTAGGGTCGAGGGCAGGTCCAAGAATTGAGGTTGAGCCCGAAATAATCCCATTAATTTTAATCTCCTACCCAGTTTATGTACACCATAGAAGACCTTACAGAGGTGAAGAAGAGGAAAGACCTCATTGAAATTGCCCTGAAAAAAGAGATGCCTGTCCAGAAAGCGCTTCGAAATCTGAGATATGAAGAAGAGTTGCGATTGTTGCAGATTGAAATGGTAAATTTTCAGCAATGGGTTAAAAAAGAGGGCATCAGAGTTGCCATCATTTTTGAAGGTCGCGACGCAGCGGGAAAAGGCGGAGCAATCAAAAGATTTAAACAACATCTCAATCCCAGATCTACACGAGTTGTCGCCCTGTCAAAACCAACTGATGTTGAGAAAGGACAATGGTATTTTCGAAGATATATCAAGGAACTTCCCAATCCTGGAGAAATCGTACTCTTTGACAGGAGCTGGTATAACAGGGCGGTTGTGGAACCTGTTATGGGATTCTGCAATCAGCAGGAATACAATCAATTTATGGTTCAGGTTCCGGGATTTGAGCACATGCTATATGAAGATGGGGTAAAAATTATCAAATTCTGGTTTTCCATATCCAAAAAAGAACAGAAGAAGAGAATGGAATCACGGCTGCTTAATCCCCTGAAAAAGTGGAAATTCAGTCCGGTAGACCAAAAAGGACAGGAACTCTGGGACAAGTATACTTATTACAAAGAGCATATGTTTTCCAAAACACATTCTACCTTCAGTCCCTGGATCATTGTAAAAGCCAATAGTAAGAAAACGGCAAGACTTGAGAGTATGCGATATGTTTTATCCCAGTTCGATTATTCTTCCGCTCAAAACTCCCAAACCACAATTCTGCCCGATCCCAACGTAGTACAGCGTTATTTCAGGCAGATAGAACAAATTGATATTTAAACCATGAGGAAAGGAACTGCCAGAAAGATTGATCTGAGTGAGGAAGATCTGCAATTGCTTAATAGCCCTATGGGCTTGCAATTATTACTTGCAGATAAAAAACCAAATTTTGACAAAGCCCTTCGGCTGGTTAAAAATGAATTAAAATTTCATGAACTCCAGGCAGAGGTCATCAAATTACAAAATTGGGTAATTGAGAAAAACAAGAAGGTAGTGGTTATCTTTGAAGGCCGTGATGCCGCCGGAAAAGGTGGTGCTATCAGGAGAATCACCGAACATATTAATCCCCGTCATTTCAGGATAGTTGCCCTTCCGAAGCCAACAATTGAGGAACAGGGGCAGTGGTATTTCCAACGCTATGTAAATCAACTCCCCAAACCAGGTGAAATGGTCTTTTTCGACAGAAGCTGGTACAACCGTGCCGTTGTTGAACCTGTCAACGGATTTTGTACAAAGTCGCAATACCGCAGCTTTATGGAGCAGGTGAACAGCTTTGAACACATGATCATGGACTCGGGAATCCACCTTATCAAATTTTACTTTTCCATTACCAAACAAGAGCAGGCAAGGCGATTTAAAGAAATCCAATCAAGTCCTTTAAAACGCTGGAAACTGACTCCTGTTGACCGCAAAGCGCAGGAATTATGGGATACCTATACCGAATTTAAACTAAAGATGTTTGAGCATACCGACCTCAAACAGTCTCCATGGATTGTCATTGAAGCCAACCGAAAAACAGAAGCCAGAATACACGCCCTTGAATATATTATTGACACCATTCCTTACAAAGTGCCCAAAGAGGAAAGTCAAGATGATGAAGACTAACGGGAAATTACTGTAAATTTTGGTATCTTTGAGAAGAGTGTTGTAGCCATGAAATTCTTTTCAATTGTATCTGCTTTCCTGATATTATTCCAGAGCTTTAATATTAGCCTGGGGGAACTGGCACAATTAGACGAATTCCTTGAGCACGCCAGCTTCCATAAAGAACAATACGGCGACTCGTTATTGGTCTTTATCTCAAAACACTACGGAGAACTGAAGGGGGAACACGAAAAGAACCATCAGGAGGAGCAAAAGGAACACGAAAACCTGCCTTTTCAGAATCATTCCAGCACACATCATCTCCTAAATGCCTTTGTCCTTCTTACCAACTTCCTTCCTGACGAAAAAATAGAGGTAAGCACGGAAAAAGCAGAGAATTTTTATTACCTGCAAAGTGATTCTTCTGGTTTTACTTCGGGGATATTCCAGCCACCCAGACACATCTGATCTTTCTTTTTTGCCCGACCTTTCGTCCAGGGCCATATAATTCTTATATCAATTTAAATCAGATCATTAAATGCGTATTGGCATTTAATGTGTTTGTCAATATACCAGCAAAACATGCTATCCTCTATAATTAATTTTAGTATCCGCAACAAATACCTTATCCTGCTCCTGGTATTGATAAATATTGGATACGGTATATTTTCTCTGACACAGATCCCAATCGGCGCTGTCCCTGACGTCACGAATAATCAGGTACAGGTCATCACAACCTCCACCAGCTTGTCTACACGGGAAATGGAAAAGTTTATCACCTACCCTGTAGAACTTGAGATGGTCAACCTCCCCGGGGTAAAAGAGATCAGGTCAGTATCTAAATTTGGCCTATCTGTGGTGACCATAGTGTTTGAAGATGAAATGGGAACCTACTTACCCAGGCAATTGATTGCAGAAAAGATAAAATCAGCTTCAGAAAAAATTCCCAAGGGGTTTGGAAGCCCCGAAATGGGTCCAATTTCTACCGGATTAGGAGAGATTTTTCAATATACCCTTGAGGTTGAGCCAGCTTATAAAGGCAGCTACTCTCCTACCGATTTGCGAACTATTCAGGACTGGATTGTAAAACGACAACTCTCGGGAATCCCGGGAGTGGTTGAAGTAAATACCTGGGGTGGGAAACTAAAACAATATGAAATCGCCATCAATACCCGGAAGCTGAATGCCATGGATATTTCTGCAGCTGATGTTTTCGAAGCCTTAGAGAAAAACAACAGCGTTACAGGGGGAGGATATATCGAAAGAGAAAACCAGGCGTACTTTATCAGAGGAGAAGGACTGATAGGTTCACTTGAGGATCTCGAGTCTGTCGTAGTAGATAACAAAGATGGAATCCCGATACTGATTAAAGATATAGCTGAAGTCGGATTTGGGAATGCGTTGCGTTTTGGGGCTATTACCGGTAATGGAGAAGGCGAAAAAGTTCTCGGACAGGTAATGATGTTGAAAAACGCCAATTCCAAAAAGGTCATAGAAGCCGTCAAGACCCGGGTTGCAAGTATTTCCGGCTCTCTCCCTGAAGGAGTTTATATCAATGCTTTTCTCGATCGTAGCGAACTGATTAGCAGAACCACCGCAACAGTTACTGAAAATCTGATCTTCGGATGTCTGATCGTAATTTTTGTCGTCGTCCTGCTACTGGGAAATTTCCGGTCCGGGTTGGTTGTCGCATCTATCATTCCCCTCAGCCTGTTATTTGCATTATCCATGATGTATCTGTTTGGTGTTGATGCCAATCTGATGAGTCTTGGAGCCATCGATTTTGGAATCATCATCGACGGCGCAGTAATCATCGTTGAATTCATCGCTTTTCAAATCACTAAAAAACATTCGCAATTCCAGAGTTTACCCAGGGAAGGTCAACAGCATTTAAAAGATGAAATCGTGATCGATGGAGCAAGCAGGATGATGAATTCTGCTATTTTCGGTCAATTGATCATTCTGATCGTCTTTATCCCTATTCTTTCTTTAAGCGGAGTGGAAGGTAAGATGTTTAAACCGATGGCACTGACCTTTAGCTTCGCTCTAATTGGGGCCATTATCCTGTGTCTTACTTATGTCCCCGTAGTCTCTTCCTTATTTTTAAAGCCCTCAAAGGCAAGTAAAAAAAATATTTCCATCCGACTCATGGATAGCTTGCAGTCCTATTATAACCCGGTTCTGCACTGGGCCCTACATAAGAAAAAGCTGGTTCTGGGTATCGCAGGCGGACTGCTGGTATTAACTGTCTTTCTTTTTTCCAGGATGGGTGCAGAATTTGTGCCCACTCTGGACGAAGGAGATTTTGTGATTCAGCCCGTTCTAAAAACCGGGACTTCTTTAAGTGAGACTGTAGAAATCACCACCCGCATAGAAAAGATTTTACTCGAACAATTTTCCGAGGTGAAACAAGTAGTAACACGTATTGGAGCAGCAGAGGTGCCTACAGACCCAATGTCAATGGAGGAAAGTGACGTGATCATCGTCCTCAATCCTATCCGTACCTGGAAAGTGGCAAAAACCAAAGATGAACTGGCGGAAAAGTTTAAAGAAGCTTTGTCAATCATCCCGGGGATGCAGATCGAATTTACCCAGCCTATTGAAATGCGATTTAATGAACTGATCACCGGGGTAAGGGCAGATATTGCCATTAAAATTTTTGGTGAAGACCTCAATGTTCTCAGCAAAAAGGGAGAAGAGATCAAATCCCTAATCTCTGACGTTGAAGGTGCAGCCGATATCACTGTGGAAAAGATCGCCGGACTCCCACAAATGAATGTTGCTTACGACCGTTCGAAAATAGCCCGATTCGGCCTTAATATTGACGATTTGAATAAAATGATCTCCACAGGTTTCTCAGGCAATATCGTGGGCAGTGTATTTGAAGGGGAAAAGAAATTTGATTTGGTAGTTCGTCTCAGGCAGGAGCAAAGAAGTGGGATTGAAGACCTGCGGAATCTATATGTGGATCTTCCCAATGGAGGAAAAATCCCCCTTTCCCAGCTAGCCGATATTTCCTATCAGAAGGAAGCAGCCAAAATCTCAAGAGACAATAGTCAGCGCAGGATTGTCGTGGGGATCAACGTAAGGAACCGTGACCTGCAATCTGTGGTGGATGATGTTCAGGAATTGATCGAAACAAATATATCGCTGCCCGTAGGGTATACCATCAGTTACGGCGGGCAATTTGAGAATTTACAAAGTGCCAAAGCAAGACTTTTAGTGGCTGTCCCCATAGCGTTAATCTTAATTTTTATCCTGCTCTACTTTACTTTTCGATCTTTCAAAGAAGCCCTGCTAATCTATTCTGCGATTCCACTGGCGGCCATAGGGGGCGTCTTGTTGTTATGGCTCAGGGATATGCCTTTCAGTATTTCAGCGGGAATCGGCTTTATTGCCCTCTTCGGTATTGCCGTACTTAATGGGATCGTCCTGATCGAACATTTTAAAGAACTAAAAAATCAAACTTTCGGGGATATGGAAACACTAATAAAACAAGGAACAAAAGACAGGCTCCGTCCTGTGTTGCTTACTGCTTCTGCCGCTGCTCTTGGGTTTTTGCCTATGGCTATCTCCACCAATGCGGGGGCTGAAGTTCAAAGACCTCTGGCTACCGTAGTAATTGGCGGCCTTGTTTCAGCTACCCTCCTCACCCTGGTGGTCCTCCCTGTCCTGTATTCAATTTACAGCAGAGTTGAAGAAAAGGGAAAGAAAAATGGCAAAGCATCTGTTTCAAAAACTCTGGGATTAATTTTTGTTTTGATCACATTCAACATCCATGGGCAGTCGAGCCCCATGAATTTGGAAAGTTTAATCCCGCTTGCCCTGGAGAACAATGCAGGTCTGCAGGCTTCCTTTCTTCAACTTGAAAAGTCTGAGGCACTGAGAGGCACTGCATTTAGTTTTGATAAAACCGAGATCTATTATTCTTACGATCAAAACAATATTGCAGAAAATGGCTTCCCAATTGACGTCTTTGGAATCAAACAGGATTTTCAATTTCCTACGGTTTACGGAGCTCAAAGAAAAGTCAGGAACAAGGCCTTTAACCTGGAACAGGATTCCTATGAAATTGGGAAGAAAAAGGTCATCCGGGATCTTACACAGGCCTATTATGACTATCAGATCAAAAGGCAAAAGGAAATAATTTACGATCAACTAGATAGCCTGTACAGGGACTTTGACTATGCAGCTAAACGACGTTTTGAATTAGGAGAAACCAATTACCTGGAAAAGGTGACGGCAACAGCCAAACAACGGCAGATCATCATACGGAAGAACAAGGCTGAAGAAGATGTAAGGCAAGCCTATAGAAGGTTACAACAGACACTTCAAATACAAGACAGTGTACTTATCCTGGAGGAACCCGAAAAGAAAATGATACTTACTAATCCCAGTCTGGAAGAACTGCCGGAACTGGCATTCTACCGCGATAAGGCTCAGCTTTTAAAAGCAGAAAATCGATTGGAGCGGCAAAAGCTCTTGCCGGATATAGGCCTGACGTATTTTCAAGGTTCAAACGCCACACTGGATGATAATCTCACGGGATATCTCATCGGTTTGAAAATACCTGTACTATTTGGCGGACAGGCATCAAAAATAAAAGCTTCAACACTTGAAAAGGAGGCCTTCGCCGCACAGAGCAGGGAATACGAGCTTCAGTTAAGTACCCGGTTAAAATTACTGCAGGGAAATTTTAATCAGAACAAAAAAGCATTGTTGTATTACGAAGAGGAGGGTAAGGCCCTTTCAGAAGAAATTCTGAAAACCGCCTCGAAAAGCTTCAGGAGTGGAGAAATCGATTTTTTCCAATACATACAAAGTATTGAAAATGCTTATGAAATAATGCTTAACTATCTCGATAGCCTAAATGAGTATAATCAGACCATCATCGAGATCAATTATTTAACCTTATAATTCAAGACTATGGCACTTAAAGTATATAAAATTACCCCGCTGTTGATCCTTTTATTCCTGTTCGCATGCAGAAATAATACAGAGGAAAAAGAATCGAGTGATACAAAAGAAGATTTGACTATCACAGTCTCAAAAGAACAATTTCAGGCTTCAGAAATGGCATTAGGCCTTATAGAGATTAAGCCTTTCCCTGCCCTTATACAGGCAACAGGTATGATTGAAGTCCCTCCACAGAACAAAGCTGTAGTCAGTGCTCTTATGGGTGGGTATATCAAAGAGACGCCCTTGCTTATAGGTGATAAGGTTAAGAAAGGACAAGTACTTCTTACACTTGAAAATCCTGAATTTATTACCCTCCAGCAGAATTATTTGGAAACAAAACAGCAACTCGGATTTTTGCAGGCCGAATTTGAACGCCAGAAACAACTAGTGGAAGAAAAAATTACTTCACAAAAGAATTTCCTGAAAGCAGAAAGCGATTACAAAGGAAAACTGGCCCTTTACAATGGCCTGAGGCAAAAATTGATCATGCTCAATATTCCTGTTGCCCAAGTTGAAGAAGGAAACATAAGATCGGTACTAAACATCTACGCTCCTATTTCGGGCAGTGTAACCAAAATGCTTGTTTCAAAAGGTATGTATGTCTCTCCCGCAGATGAAATCCTGGAAATTACCGATAATGACCATATTCACCTCGAATTACAAGTTTTTGAAAAAGACATCATGACCTTAAAAATAGGTCAGAACATTGTATTCACCATCCCTGAGGCTTCTAGTGAAAACTTTGGAGCAGAAGTATATCTGATCGGCACACATATAGAGGAAAACAGAACGGTACGGGTCCACGCGCATTTAAAAGATGAAGAAGATAACCGATTTCTTACAGGGATGTTTGTGGAGGCTCAGATAGAAACCTCTGAGATAGAAAAACCGGCATTGCCTACTGAAGCTCTGGCAGAAATTAACAATGATGTTTACGTATTGAAATTGATTTCAGAAGATCAGGATAAGTATGTATTTGAACAGCTAAGGGTGAAAAGTGAGCATCGT
>JABDQK010000118.1 GCA_013042255.1 Flavobacteriaceae bacterium
ATGTCTTCAACCTGGGCTTTGTACTTGCTTTTCTCCAATAATGCCGTACTGAATGTCCCTTTTATAATTTCAGTTTCATGCTCCATAAATACCCGGGTTGCATCCTGGATAAGCGTACTGATCGCCAGTGCCCTGAGATAACTCAGGCGATCTTCCATATGGGCCAGTCGGTGATATTTCTTGGTGTCTATCCTGTCCTTTACCAGTTTGATCAGGTATTCCAGGGCGTAGTCCTCGGGGATTAGTCCCAGGTTGATCCCGTCTTCAAAGTCGATGATGGTATAGCAAATATCATCTGCCGCTTCCACCAGGAATGTGAGGGGATGTCTTGAAAAACTCCCCGGTTGTTCCCTGCTGAGCAGGCCTAGTTCATCTGCGACCTCTCGGAAAAATTCCGTGTTCGCCTGGAAACAGGCAAATTTTTTGTCAGCGATATGGGATGTTGGTTTTTTGGGCAGGGATTCTTTGGGGTATTTTAAAAAGGCACCAAGGGTAGCATAGCTAAGCCTGAGTCCTCCTTCCACCCCTTCACGGGATTCTGTAAGTATCTTAAACCCATTGGCATTTCCCTCAAAGTCTACCAGGTCCTGGTATTCCTTTTCACTGAGGTCTTTTTTATAGGCCACTCCGGGACCGGCCTGAAAAAATTCGCCAATCGCCTTTTCCCCGCTGTGTCCGAAGGGTGGGTTCCCTATATCGTGGGCCAAAGCCGCGGCCGCTACAATAGCTCCAAAATCATTGAATTGATATCCATGAACCTGGTTTAAATGGGGATAGCGTGAAAGAATTTCCTTTCCTGCGCTTCTTCCAAGGCTACGTCCTACCACGGAAACCTCAAGACTATGGGTAAGGCGAGTATGAACAAAATCTGTTTTTGATAAGGGGATGACCTGGGTTTTATCCTGCAAGCTTCTGAAAGCAGAAGAAAATATTATCCTGTCATAGTCTACCTCGAAGCCGAGACGGGTTTCGTCCTGTTCCTTCCGAAGTCGTTTATGAGTATCGCCAAAGCGGCGCAAAGAGAGGAGTTGTTCCCAGTTCATCCTTCAAATTTCCCGCAAGATACTACTTTCATTTATCCCACAGGGAGGGATTTATCACCAGTCATAACCTTTACTTAATGTGCTAACATTAATGTAACCTTTAATAAATAAATCTTTAACTCTGGAATAACATGGCCTTTACCCACTCCCCCGTTCTTTGCACCGTGATTTGAAAAAAAAATCAATGAAACAATTATTTATAGCCTTCATTCTTTTATTTACAGCATCGTTATATGCTCAAAGCACAGGAAGCATTGCTGGTAAGCTTGGTGATAAGGAAATGAACAATGAGCCCCTGGCATTCGCCAATGTGTTGGTCAAGGGCACTACCAAGGGAACAACATCAGATTTTGATGGCTTATATGAAATATCAAATCTGGAACCGGGGATTTACACCCTGGTTTTTACATTTCTTGGCTACGAAACTTTAGAAATACCAAACGTGTTGGTAGAAGCCGGGAAGGTAACTGAGGTTAATACTGAACTTGGTGCAGGCAGCGTTTCACTGAATGAAGTGGTCCTGATCACAACGGCTTCTAAAGACTCTGAGGTTGCTTTATTACTAGACCAGAAAAAAGCAGTTGAAATTAGGGAAGCAATCGGCGCCGAAGCCCTTACTAAAAAAGGGATCGATGATGCGGCCGCAGCGGTGGCACAAATTGCCGGGATTTCAAAACAACAGGGATCAAGCGATGTCTATGTCAGGGGCTTGGGCGACCGATATCAGAATACTACTATGAATGGTTTGGCCCTCCCGTCAAATAATGTAAATAAAAAGAATATAGACCTCGACATATTTTCCTCAAGCATTATTGAAAATATTTCTGTAAGTAAAGCATATACTCCTTCCTTTTACGGTGATTTTTCCGCCGGGAATGTGAACATTGATTCCAAGGAATATACCGGTGAAGGATACCTGGAGGTATCCCTGGGTTCAGGATTAAATTCGAATGCCCTGGGAACCGATTTCGTAACCAGTGAAGGGACTAGTTTCTTTGGATTTTACAACCGTTATGACAACGATCCTTTTGCTGTTGTTCTTTCACATGGCGTAGATCCTGAATCTGATTATAATCCCATTAATATTTCAGGCGCTATCGAAGGAGGATATTCCTTCAACCTCAACGAGGAATCAAGACTTAGCTTTTTCGGGATGGCAAGTTTCGGCAATGGATTTGAATTTCTGGAAGGTCCGGCTTTGGATTTTACCAACGACATCAAAGTGCGTTTCCCTCTGGTAAACGAATACACCTATAGCACCACCACAACGGCTATGGGAAATATTACTTATAGAATTGATAATGATCACAAATTAAAATTCAGCTCTCTTTTTGTCAACAGTGCAAGAGACGCTGTGGGATATTATGGTATCGGAGGAAATGGTTTTAACCGAGATGGCTTTAGTAACAATGGGGATGGCGGATACTTTCAGTTAAATGTGCAGTTTAATCAGGACATGATTTTTGTCAATCAATTAAACGGGAACCACACTTTCCAGGACGACTGGGAACTAGACTGGGGAATTGGATTTAACAAGGTTTTTTCGGATGAGCCGGACAGAAAGCGTATTTCTCTGGAAGACTACCAGTTTGCCCTTGATGGCGATCCCAATACAAATCCCATCTTCTATGACAACATCGCCTTTGACAACCAGCGGTTTTTCCAGAGCATTGAAGACGATGAACTGAGTAGCTACATTAACCTATCCAAAAAAGTATCTGAAAAGGTATCCCTGAACTTCGGCTACAACGGGAGGCGAAAAGAAAGAAGGTTCAACAACTGGCGATACGGATATCTCATCGCCGATAAAAATGCCAATCCCATTACCGATGTCAACAATTTTAATGATTTCTTCGATGTGTCAAACATCAACATTCCACAGGGCAGCGGGCTATGGGATCTCTTTATAGTTAGAAATCCTCAGAATGTGGATATCGGTCGTTTAAACCGGCCACAGATTTATGAGAATACCTACAAAGGAAATTTAGATATTCATGCCGTTTATGCCACTGCCGAATTAAATCTCAGTGACAAATGGTTACTAATCCCAGGCTTCCGTGTGGAATCTTACAAACAAGGGATCGTGTACGATGTGATTAACCCGGTTCCTACGGATCCTGGAGTCAGGAATGCCTATGAAAATATCTATCTCCCGAGTTTAAACCTGCGTTACGCCCTTAATGAAGATACCAATCTGCGCTTCTCCTTTAGCAAAACAGCATCCTTCCCGGAATTCAAGGAAGCTGCCAATTTTGTTTACGAAGGTGTGGTGCAAAGGGTAGGTGGAAACCCCGACCTTCTGGGAAAACCAGATGGAACCGGCCCTATTTTTTCTGAAATCTATAATTATGATCTCAAATACGAATGGTTCCCAAACAGAGGGGAACTCATTTCTGTCGCTGCTTTTGCAAAGACCATTAATGATCCTGTAAACCGGGTAGTTGCAACTGATGCTACGGGTAATCAGCGCTACTTCAGAACAGGAGATCAGGCTAAAGTATACGGGCTTGAATTGGAGGTGAGAAAGAACATCATCAATGATTCTAATGAAAATGCCATCTTGTCCTTTGGTGCGAATGCAGCATATACTCACACCGAACAGGATTTAAAAACCGTTTCTACAACAGAGGGATTTACATTTGGCACCTCATTCGCTGACAGAACCAGGGAGGAACTGGAAGGAGCCTCCCCCGTTATTGTGAATGCAGATATTAATTATAGTCCCGTGATTGGGAAGTACAAGCCTTCGGCCTCTCTGGCATTCTCATATTTCGCAGACCGCATCTTTGCCATTGGGAGTGGGAACCTTGGGAATATGGTCGAAAAATCTGTTCCAACACTCAATTTTGTCTGGAGAAATTCAATTGGAGAGCATATTGAAGCAAATTTCAGCGCCATGAATTTACTCAATCCGAATATATCCCTAATTAGGGAAAACACCGGTGTTGAAGATAACAATCCCTTGATTCAGGGCTTTGTTGAGGACGGCAATGTAATCTTACGCGAGTTCAAAAGAGGAGTAAATATTGGACTCACCCTTAAATATAAATTCTAATTATTTTTTAAACTATAAACAATGAAAAACAAATTATTATTCTTAGGAATCGTTGCTTCCCTTCTGATTGCATGCGAAAGTGATGATACTGCCGATATTATTATTACCGATAATAGTGTAACTAACAATATCACAAATTCAGGTGGTAATGAACCTGGTTCTACTACTGAAAATCTGAGTGGGGTCTACACCGAAGATCTTACACTAGATCCTGAGGTTGATTACGTAATTACCGGACCTGTATTGATGGCTTCAGGAACTACCTTGACAATTCCTGCAGGAATGACCATTAAAGCACAACCAGTTGGCGTCAATGCTTATATAGCCATACAACAAGGAGCGATGATCAGTGCAGTTGGTTCAGCATCCAGTCCTATTGTTCTGACTTCCAATGCAAGTAGTCCAGCCTCAGGTGACTGGGGAGGATTAGTCATTTGCGGTTCTGCTCCTATCAATTCAACCGCCGATGGTTCATCAGACACTTCCACTTCTGAAATAGGCGGACTTTCTTATGGCGGTAATATTCCTGCAGATGATTCTGGATCTATTCAATACATGCGTATCGAATATGCAGGGGGAGCAATTGATGGAAATGCCGAGTTGAACGGACTCTCTTTGTACGCCGTTGGCAATGGAACAACGATAGATTATGTACAAGTCTTTGAAGGCTCTGACGATGGCATTGAATTTTTTGGAGGAACCGTAAATGCCAGCCATATTGCAGTTGTGAATGCTGAAGATGACTCCATTGACTGGACGGAAGGTTTTATAGGAGCGCTGACAGATGTTTATGTGCAGCATGGAGTATCACATGACAAAGCCTTTGAATGTGATGGGTACAATACCGACTTCAGCAACGAAGGTGGTTATTTCTCAGCGCCTGATGTCACCAATGTGACTATAATAGGTGCCAATGACGGAAGTGAAGCAATTAGACTAAGAGCAGGAACCCAGGGTCTATTCACTAATTTGGTAATAACCGATTTTGATGAAGCTTTTGACCTCGATGGTGACACGGGAGATAATCCAACCGGACAGGGTGTTATCGATGGCTTACTCAATGTTTCTGACGTAACTTTCAACAACGTCGTCACAAAACTGAAAAACGATACCGGATTTACTTTTACGGAAGGTGATTTTATTAGTGGAGATGGCGATGGCACGGGAACCGACGTTGCAAGCTGGGGTGCCGGCTGGACGGTAGGCATAAATTAAAAGAGATTACTACTTAAAGTCATAACACAAAAAAGCCCTGGCAAGCAGGGCTTTTTTTTGCTTTTATAATTACCGAATTTTAATCTGAAGGTAACATTAGTTTTACATTCCCGACTTTCCTTTGCAACTGTAAAATGATATCTAATGAAAAATGCCTTCTTACTGAGTCTGTTTCTTTTTACTGTAGCCCTTTATGCCCAGGAACACGGTAGTATTTCAGGCAACATAATGGATAATGAGCTTTATAATGAACCTCTTGTATTTGCAAATATTGAATTGAAAAACACTTCATTTCAAACTCAAACTAACTTTAGGGGAAATTTTGAAATAGAAGGAATAACGCCAGGTTCGTATACCTTAATAGTACGATATCCCGGTTATGAGTCCCTTGAATTACACCTTCTTGTTAAACAGAATGAGATAACCAGGATCCATAAAGAGCTATCTGCGATAAAGATAAACCTAATTGACTTAATCTCGGAGGAGACGCGAAAAGACGAGCTTGGTATAAAGATAACTGCCAACTTAAGACAGGGCAGGAAGTAATTTGAAGTAACAGATGCAAATAAAACATCCCGCGATTGGCGGGATGTTTTGTTTTAATAAAAATTGATATTGTTAGTGATTGTCGACTAAGCGATTTTTGTTTTTTACTCCATCAATACTGGCAATTGCATTTTTACTATATTCCACTTCCTTTACGGAATCTCCCAACCAAAAATACCATATGCCTGTCCTTTGACCATTTAAATATGACCCCCTGGAGATTTTTTCTCCCTGATCATTGTAACTCACCCATTCCCCATGCAGCTCACCTTCTAAATTAAATGTGCCTTCCTGACTTACCAAGCCATTATCGTGATATTCCGTTACTTCTATCAGGTTAGTCTCCTTGTTCAATTTCTGTTCCCTGTCTTTTTGGCTATAAACAACAGACGTTGTTATACATATGACAAGAAGTAAGATTAATTTTTTCATGCTATTACTATTTAACTTCCAATAAAGATAATTCGTTATTAACTTTAATTCAACTTTTTGATTACAATTATTTTACATTAAAAACGTGACGACTTGAATATTAGTACGTTACAATATTTATTATTTTGTGTTTTAATGATTATTTAATATTTGAATTACATTTAAATCACAATTAATACGGTTCTTTACGAAGTAATTAATTACATTAATTTTAGTTAATTCATAGATACGTATAGTTTTTGTCGACTAAGTATTTTGAATGCTAGGAACTGCCTTTGGCCAAGGCAGTTTTTTTATAAACTTAGATTAACATTTAGTTAACATGTAAGTCGTTTATTTGCCTTCGACAAAAACTATTACGTTCATGAAGGCTAAGCTACTTTTAACAGGCTCTCTCATTTTTTTTATTTTTTCTGTACATGCCCAGGATTCCAACGCCCCGGCCTTCGGTAAAGGTCTTTTTAATTTAGTTGGAAAAGACAGTTCCTGGACGATGAAAATTGGCACCAGAATGCAATTTTTGACCATTGCGGAGTGGAATAATCCCGAAGATGGCGGACTTTCAAGTCCGGAGCAAAATTTTCTGATCAGACGGGCGCGTTTAAAATTCGACGGTTATGCATATTCCCCAAAGCTTAAATATAAGATTGAGCTAGGGCTATCCAACCGGGATATCTCGGGGGGTAGTGCTTTCACGAGAAACACCCCCAGGTATATTCTTGACGCAGTTGTGATGTGGAATTTCGCGGGAAATTTCGAGCTATGGGCAGGACAAACAAAACTTCCCGGAAACATTGAACGTGTGATCTCTTCCGGGAACCTGCAACAAGTAGACCGATCCCTGGTAAACAGCAGATTCAACATCGATCGCGATGTGGGGTTCCAGCTCAGGCACCATTTTAATATTTCCGAAAACTTTCTGATCCGTGAAAAAATTGCTCTTTCACAAGGAGAGGGCCGTAACGTTACCCAGGGCAATGAAGGAGGGCATCAGTATACAGGTCGATTAGAGTTCCTGCCCTTCGGTAAATTCGAAAGCAAAGGCGATTACAGCGGCAGTGACCTCAAGCGCGAAGCTACACCTAAGCTGATGTTCGCGGTCAATTACGATATCAATCAGGATGCTGTAAAAACAAGGAGTAACCTTGGTTCCTATATGTTTAATGACACAGGTCTGTACGAGACTACCATCAATACTTTTTTCTTTGACGGAATGTTCAAATACAATGGCTTTTCCTTTATGTGGGAATATGCCAACAGAGACGCTGAAGATCCGATTGCTAAGAACTCTGACGGCACAGAAACCGGTGATGTGGTCTGGGTTGGAGATGGGATCAACCTTCAGGGAGGATATTTACTTCCAAGTAACTGGGAAGTTTCAGGAAGGTACACCAATATAAAATTAGATGAAGGTATTACTGGTAGAAGTCCGGAATCTCAGTATACTTTGGGATTATCTAAGTATATTGTTGGGCACAAATTGAAAGTGCAGACAGATTTGAGTTATCTTTCTGTAGAGAATGGAACAGATGAGGTAATGTTCAGATTACAACTCGATGTTCATTTCTAATTCTAGAAATAACGATTACATAACACAGCTAAGAAGCTTACTTTAGATATTTGCATCCTTATTTTTAAGCCATTATGGAAAATATTTACTTTATAATGATCATTGCCCTGGCCGCCCTGGCCGTGGCAGATCTGGTTGTCGGCGTCAGTAATGATGCTGTGAATTTCCTTAATTCTGCCATTGGTTCTAAAGCTATTTCTTTCAGGACCATAATGATCGTAGCCAGTTTGGGAATTGCTTTTGGCGCCATCTTTTCAAGCGGGATGATGGAGGTAGCCCGGAAGGGAATTTTTAATCCCGGAGAGTTTTACTTCGATGAGATCATGTTCATTTTTATGGCTGTTATGATCACGGATATACTTCTACTCGACTTTTTTAATACCCTTGGGATGCCTACATCAACTACAGTCTCCATCGTATTTGAGTTACTGGGTGCAGCCGTGGCAATGTCCATTCTAAAAATTGGAGCTGACGGTGGTAGTATTAGTGATATCATCACTTATATCAATACTTCGAAAGCACTTCAGATCATCTCCGGAATACTACTTTCAGTTGTAGTTGCGTTTTCAATCGGGGCTATTGTACAATGGATATCCCGTATCCTACTCTCATATAATTTTGAAAGAAAAGCGCAATGGGTTGGGGCCGTATTTGGCGGAGTTGCTTTGTCTGCTATTACCTATTTCATTTTTATGAAAGGGATCAAGGGTACCCCTTTTGCCGGCGAAACCTATGATCTGATTGGAGGAATAACTATCAGCAATTTCCTTGAAAGCCAGGTATATGCCATTATAGCTATTAGTTTGGTCTTCTGGTCTTTGTTATCTTATTTCCTGATCCTTTTATTCAATACCAATATCTATAAGCTGATCATCGGAGTGGGAACTTTTGCATTGGCTCTGGCATTCGCAGGTAATGACCTGGTTAACTTTATTGGTGTGCCCATTGCAGCCTATCAGTCCTATGAAGCATGGAGTGTTTCAGGAATTCCGGCAAGTGAATTCAGTATGAATGTCCTGGCTACAAAAGTACCAACGCCAACGGTATTGCTGTTTTTATCCGGAATGGTCATGGTTGTAACACTTTGGTTTTCCAAAAAGGCAAGATATGTAGCTGATACCGAAATTAATCTGGCAAGACAAAGTGATACAAAAGAACGTTTTGAGCCAAATTACATTTCCAGAATGTTAGTGAGATTCACTTTAATGGTCTCCGATTACACTGCAACTGTACTCCCTAAATCATGGTTAGACAGAATAGATTCCCGATTTAAAAAACCTGCAATTGCACTGCCATCTGGTAAAGTTCATGAGCTACCGGCATTTGATATGGTCAGGGCTGCTGTTAACTTGATGGTGGCGGGTATCCTGATATCTATCGCCACATCTTACAAATTACCGCTATCTACAACCTATGTCACTTTTATGGTGGCGATGGGAACCTCCCTGGCCGATAGGGCGTGGGGAAGCGAGAGTGCTGTATACCGGGTTGCCGGAGTACTCAATGTTATTGGAGGCTGGTTCTTAACGGCTATTATAGCATTTATAGCATCTGGTGTTATCTTAACATTGATCAGTTTTGGAAAAGGGGCCGCAATTGGCATACTATTATTTGTCGCAATCCTTTTATTGGCCAGGAATTATATCTCCTACAATAGAAAATCCAAGGAAATAA
>JABDQK010000181.1 GCA_013042255.1 Flavobacteriaceae bacterium
ATTGTCGCACAACTCAAAAACAAGAACATAGGCATTCTTATCACAGATCACAATGTTCAGGAAACTCTTGCCATTACAGAACGCTCTTATCTTATGTTTGAAGGAGGGATTTTAAAGTCCGGTGTTCCCGAAGTTCTGGCGGAAGATGAAATGGTCAGAAAAGTTTATCTCGGACAGAATTTCGAGCTGAGGAAGAAAAAGCTGGAATTTTAAGTCGACCTACCCCACCTAAATGCCCCGATTATCTACGGTTTGGAAGTAGAATTCCTGAAAAACAACAGAGAACTCATCAAGTAAATCAGGATGATCACCGGAATGGCGAGGAATTTCATAGTCCCTATACAAAACAAACTCACCACGATAAAAATATAGCGAAGGGCATTTTCTTTAAACCCTAATGTTTTAAACTTTAATGAAAATAAAGGGATGGGTGCATTGAGTAGTATCGAACTCAATACAGTGAGACCGATTAAAAACCACTGGTTTAGAATAATCGAATTTAACGCATCATTCCCATTGAAAAGTAGAATCATCGGCAGAGAAACAATCAATAGCGTATTTGCGGGTGTAGGAAGGCCAATGAAGGAAGAAGTCTGATTTTCATCAATATTGAATCGCCCCAGACGAAGAGCCGACGACATGGTGATTAAAAAGCCTGAAAATGGAAGTAATCCATTGAGCGAAAACGACAATCCGCTATCTGCGAACTCCAGTCCTTTCTCGCCGCTGAGACTCATACTGATCAGCTGAAACATGACAATTCCTGGAACCAGGCCAAAAGTAATTACATCTGCCAGAGAATCCAGTTGCAGTCCCAGCTCACTTTGAACGTTCAGTTTCCGAGCGGCAAAACCATCGAGAAAATCGAATATCAGGCCCAGAAATACAAGGAAGGCCATAATCTCCCACTCATTTCTGACGGCAAAGATGGCCGCCACAGAACCTGTAAAAACATTTAGCAACGTAAGAAAGTTGGGGATATATCTTTTCACTCAGGGATCTTTTCCGTAAAAATAGCATAAATTTTAAGGAAGCTGTTTTGTCCCATTAATTATTCAGATATTTGCTCCATTACTGGAGTTTGCCTTAAGCTGTGCCTGCCTGATGACATCAAAACAATTCTTTTTTTTACTTTCTTTCTCCTTTTCGGCATGTCTGTTTTCTCAGGCAGAACCCTTGTCGGAGAAGGCCGTGATCAGTGTAATCACCTGCGGTCCGGGCACGGAACTTTATTCCACCTTTGGCCACAGTGCATTTCGTGTTCAGGACAGTGAAAAAGGGATCGACTGGATCTACAATTACGGCACTTTCAACTTCAACACACCAAATTTTTACGGGAAATTTGCCCGGGGTAAACTACTGTACTCTTTGAGCAAACAAAGGTTTGAGAATTTCCTGTATGCTTATGAACTTGAAAACCGTTGGGTAAAGGAGCAACTTCTAAATATTTCCTCGAAGGAGAAAAATGAGATTTTTACCTTCCTGGAAAATAATTACAAACCCCAGAACAGGGATTATAAATACGATTTCCTCATGGAAAATTGTTCAACTAAAATCCCGGAAGTGCTGCAGGCATCTCTGGGTGATGAACTTGTTTATGAGGATTATCTGCAGGATAAGGACTACTCTTTCAGAGACCTGATTCAACAAAATCTTATCCGCAATTCCTGGTCCAGTTTCGGGATTGACCTTGCCCTGGGCGCGGTCATTGACCGTGAAGCAGGCTATTTGCAGTATATGTTTTTACCCAATTACGTTTTTTCGCAATTAGAACATACGCTTCTCAGTGGAAAACCTATCGTAGAAAGAGACAGGACCATACTCGATTATCAATTGCAGAACCGGGGGAATTTTTTTACTACCTCTCCCCTATTTTGGTTTGGGCTTTTATTTCTGTTTACTGTTACCATCACCTACATCGACCTTCGCAACAAAGTCCGCAGTAAGGTGATGGACATTATTTTGTTCTTTTTTACAGGAATTGCCGGTTGCCTGATCGTTTTTCTCTGGTTTTTTACAGATCATACGGCCACGGCTATTAATCTCAATGTACTCTGGGCCTTTCCCCTGAATCTGGTGCCCTTGTATTATCTGCTGAGGGGTAGGAAACTCCCTTCCTGGGGTGCCTCATACCTGTTGGGTATTTTAATCTTACTGGCCGTTACGGTTTTCATTTGGATATCAGGGATCCAACTCTTTTCGCCTATCCTGGCGGTAATACTGGCAACCTTAGGATTGCGATACGGTTTTTTACTTTATCACAATCAGAAAATTGAAACTACCTCAAAATGAATCTGGTATCCGTAGAAGGAATTTCAAAATCCTATGGGGAACGCGTTCTCTTTACGGATCTTTCTTTCGGGATCAATAAGGAGCAAAAAATAGCCCTGATTGCTCAGAATGGAACGGGAAAAACCTCCATCCTCAACATACTTGCCGGGAAGGACAAGCCCGATGATGGGAAGGTAACCCTCCGTAATAATATCCGGATTTCTTACCTCGAACAGGACCCCGATCTCAAGGATGAGTTAACTATTGAAGAGTGTATTTTCAGATCAGACAACGAGGTTCTGCAGGTCATCAGGAATTATGAAAAGGCCCTCGAAACTCCAGAAAATGAAAAGCAATATCAAAAGGCTTTTGAGGCCATGGAACGCTTCAATGCCTGGGATTTTGAAACTCAATACCGGCAGATACTTTTCAGACTGCAACTGGAAGACCTCAACGCAAAAGTAGGTACACTTTCCGGAGGGCAAAAAAAACGAATTGCGCTGGCCAATGCACTGCTCAACAAGCCCGATCTTCTCATCCTGGACGAACCCACCAACCACCTCGATCTCGAAATGATTGAATGGTTGGAAAATTACTTTGCCAGGGAAAGTATAACCCTTTTTATGGTAACCCACGACCGGTATTTTCTGGAAAGGGTATGTAATGAGATCCTGGAACTCGATCAGGGTCAATTGTACTCCTACAAAGGAAATTACAGCTATTATCTTGAAAAGAAAGAAGCTCGCGAGCTGCAGCAGGCATCAGAATTACACAAATCCAAACAGCTTTTTAAAAAAGAACTCGACTGGATGCGGCGACAGCCTAAGGCGAGAACTACGAAGTCGAAATCCAGAATTGACGATTTTCATGAAATCAAAAACAAGGCACAGCAAAGAAGGAAAGATCACCAGGTACAATTAGAAATCAATATGGAACGCCTGGGCAGTAAGATCCTGGAGTTTCACAATGTGGTTAAGTCCTTTCCGCAAACGCCTATCCTCAACAAATTCAGTTATTCGTTTTTAAAAGGAGAGCGGCTCGGCATCATTGGTAAAAACGGCACGGGCAAGTCAACTTTCCTCAACTTAATTACGGGCAGGGAACAAGCTGATGGGGGGAAGATCACTACAGGAGAAACGATAAAATTTGGCTATTATACCCAGGAAGGAATCAAGGTAAAGCCTGGACAGAAAGTAATTGAAGTTATAAGGGAATTTGGGGAATACATCCCGTTAAAGAAGGGAAGACAACTTTCTGCACAACAGTTACTTGAACGCTTTCTCTTCGACCGGAAAAAGCAATATGACTATGTAGAGAAACTCAGTGGTGGGGAACGAAAACGCCTGTATTTGTGTACGGTCCTTATTCAAAACCCAAACTTTCTCATTCTTGATGAACCCACCAACGATCTGGACGTAGTTACCCTCAATGTACTTGAAGAGTTCTTGCTCGATTACCCGGGTTGCCTTGTAGTTGTTTCGCACGACCGGTATTTTATGGATAAAATAGTTGATCATCTTTTTATCTTCAGAGGCGAAGGGATCATTGAAGATTTTCCGGGAAATTATTCCGATTTCAGAGCCTATGAAGATAGCATTGAACAAACAAAACGCAATGAAAGCAAGGAGAACAAATCGAAGCAGGAGTCGGATAAATCCCAATGGCGAGATAAGGAAAGTGGCAGTTCTCTGTCTTATCTGGAACAGAAGGAATACAAGCAGTTAGAACGAGAAATTCAGGGTCTGGAAGCAAAGAAAAAAGAATTACAGCAAGCTTTTCTTAATTCAGATTTAAGTCCGGAGGAAATCACCGACCTTTCAAAATCCCTCAGTGAGGTTGAAGAGCAAATCGATGCTAAAACAGAACGGTGGTTTGAAATTTCTCTCCTCAAAGATTAATAAGTATTCGTGAAATAGAGAACTATAGCATTTATGTTTCGTATCTGGTCTTACTTTACTTTTTTAATTCGATCAACAAATCAGTACGGTATCCATTCTCCTTTTGTCTACCAATACCTCACCCGTTGCCTCTATCGTAAAAGCCGGAAACGCCGGTTGAAAGTGCAGCAAGTCCTGATGAAAAGTATTCCGTATTTTAAATATAAATCGGTGCAGCTTTTTACAGATCAGCAGCAGAACCTGGAGGCAGTCAGAGAAGAATATCCTGAAGTCGAGTCTGGTCGGAAACCTTCTGATCTAATATTCA
>JABDQK010000182.1 GCA_013042255.1 Flavobacteriaceae bacterium
ACCGGAGTAACTACGTTGCTCCGCTAAACCAAGTTCTGCAAATACTAAAATTTGCATTTCTGGTCTTTCAGACCTAACGCTTTAGAATACAAATACCGCTCGAGAGGTCTCGGCGGTTTTCTATAATAGGGTAACCGGAGTAACTGTCGTTGCTCCAGATGAACTCCCGTCCTGCAAATGCAATTTTCATTACTTATGCAATACCTGCGGTATTGAAGCTTCAGAAAACAAAAAACTGCTCGAGTAAACTCGGCAGTTTTTCTTATTTCCGAATCGCGCGATGAAAATTGCGATTGATCGTGGAGAATACCGGAGTCGAACCGGTGACCTCTTGCCTGCCAGGCAAGCGCTCTAGCCAGCTGAGCTAATCCCCCATTAGGCAAGGGCAAAGGAACTAATTTTTAAGTAAGTTTCAAAATGCAGTCTTCTTTTATTTTAAGAAAACAATAACGCCTGATGTTTTAGAACTACTTGTCTTCACCTTATTTTAGAAAAAAAGTAAAAAATGGAAAATTTAGAAGGAAAAGTGGCCTATATCACGGGAGGAACAAAAGGGATAGGTTATGGAATAGCAGAAACCCTCCTCAGTGCAGGGATGAAGGTTGCCATTAGTGGCAGGGATACTCAGAACGCGAAAGAAGTGGCTAAACAATTGGGAACCGAAGAGAGAGTTCTGGGTCTGGGGTCAGATGTTACAGAGCCAGAGGATGAAGAAAAAGCTGTTAACGCAGTCCTTAAAAAATGGGGGCAACTCGATGTGGTGATTGCCAATGCCGGAGTAGGCATCTTTAAGCCTGTAGACGAGCTCAGCACAGAGGAATGGCGAAAGATGATAGACACCAATCTCAACGGCCCGTTTTTCACGCTGAAAGCTTCTGTGGATGCTTTGAGAAGGTCTAAAGGGTACTATATTACAATTGCCAGCCTGGCGGGAACTAATTTTTTCGCTTCAGGAACAGGGTATAACGCTTCTAAATTCGGATTGGTAGGATTTACCCAGGCAGCTATGCTCGATCTGAGGACATCTGACATTAAGGTTTCCACGATCATGCCGGGTTCTGTCGCTACTCATTTTAATAATAATATTCCCGATGATAAGGATTCCTGGAAAATTCAGCCGGAGGATATCGGATTGCTGGTGGAGGACCTGTTGCGGATGAATCCGCGTACATTACCCAGCAAGATCGAAGTAAGGCCTACCAGGCCGGATAAGAGGAATACCTAGTTTTGTGGTGCCTCAAAAGCAACCTCCTGATCGAATATTTTTCGCATAAGAAGCTGAAACTGTTCACGAAATGCGAAAAGTGTAGCAGGGGTAATAGTATAGTCCTTTTTGGCATACCTACCCCCTGAGGCTTCTTTTGTGCAAAACCTCATAAAACCATTCTCGAGACTGCGAAAAGGAATAATGGCGGCTTCAAAGTTTTCCATACCGTATTTTTCATAGTACATCAGGGAGTAGGCCATCATTTGAAATGCCTTGCCTTTATCTGGCTCGGTTGTAATGGTATCCCATTCGGTGATTTCAACCTCAGTATTCTTTGTATTCCCCGTTTTATAATCCAGAATTCGAAGAACGCCATCTTTTTTGTCAATCCGGTCTATAGTCCCCTTTAGACATATGGGAAATTCCAGACCCTGAACAGTTATAGTAGTGCTTAATTCTTCCTCTACAGCAAGCAATTCGATTTTGTGATTCCTGCTACTTTCTATTTCCATTTCCAGAAACTTTTGCAGATAACGCTGTATCACGTGGTAGGCAATAAGATTTTTTCCTTCCGTCAGGGAGACGTTAGGATAGTATTCCGAAAAGGCATTTCTGACAACTTCAGGAATTAAAGAAATGCGCTCCCGGATGGCTTCTGGGGAGAGTACAGATCCCACAAACGGTTGATACAAAATCTCAATACTGGCGTGTATAATGGTCCCGAAAGTATTGGCGGCAATATTTTCTTCAACTTCTTCAGATTCCCTTATCCTCAACACGTATTTTTTATAAAAATCGATAGGATCTCTGATATAGCTAGACAGGGATGAAGGAGAAAATCCCTTTCTGGCACGTTCCCGGAGGAGAGATAAAACGGAAACATCCTTGGCAATGGATTTCTTTATCGGGACCGTTAAACTCATAGACGGGCTGGCGATAATTTGACGAATACTGCCCTTAACCCGGTTTTCTGAAAGTAGCTGAGAAATAAACCTGCTTTTCTCTCCCCCTTCAAGGACGTCAGGCTCTGTATTATATAGCAAATAAATATTCTTAGCTCGTTGAAGCAAGCGGTAGAAATGGTAAGTGTATACGGCATCCTTTTCCTTATAGGTTGGCATTTTAAACTCTTGCTTAAGGTCGAACGGAATAAAAGAGCCACTCGTTTTGCCTGAAGGTAAAATACCTTCATTAAGGGATGTAATAATGACGGTTTCAAAATCCAAATTCCTGCTTTCAAGCATCCCCATCAGTTGAATGCCCTCCAGTGGCTTTCCGTAGAAATCGAGGGTCTCTTTATTTGTCAACTCTCTGAATAGACTTTGAAACGACTTTATATCATTAATAAAATCGAATTTGTTCAGGTAAATTTTGATTTCATTTATCACCGTTATTGTTTTCGCCAGGTATTCCAAGGCAATAGAATCACCAAACGACTCAAAACGATCTTTCAGTTCTTGAGCTACTTCTATGGAGGCATCCAGAAGATTCCCGGGTGAAGTATAATTCCTGGAAAATAATACCTGGAGAATACTGCGATCTTCCTCACTCAGATTGTGGAGTTGCTCGGGCTGAATATAAACCCAATTTTTCTCACGGATCTCTTTATATAGCCGCGTGAGAGTTTCTTCGGGTTCTTTAAAAAGTCTTTTTATATAGGGGTGTGAAACCAGGGAGATTATATCATTGTAATACCAGCCTTTAGAATTCCAATTCAGATAAAGGGCTATAAATTCACTGTAAAGACTTGCGGCAGGAGTTTGCGATAAAGGCAACCCCATCGTAATATTAATACTGGAAACAACATCCGGGATGGAATTCAGTAAAGGATTCAGGAGGTTTTCGTCACCCAGGATCACTGCAGTACGTTGCGGAGAATGTTGCTTGTCGGAAGTGAACTGTTGTAAGAGGGAACCAACGTACTTTGCCTGAGAGACATTTCTGGGGACGCCTATAATATTGATATTTTTTTCCTTGAGATAATTCGGTGCAGGGCCTTTTAAAGTATTCTTTTCAAAATGAGACCAGTTTTTTAAATAGGATCGAACAAAATAACCGGCATCATGCACAGGGTCTTCAATAAAAAAGGGGTCAATATCCCAATAGATTTCGGCTTTCTTTTGATCCAACAGACTTTGAATGATGGTAGATTCTGAAGTATTCAGCGCATTAAAACCTATAAAATAATGCGATCCTTCATTCATCTCAGCGGCGTATTCTTCAATATTTTCGCTCGCTTTGCGATATACCAGTCCCTGGTATCCGATATTCTGACTGAGTAAATGTTTTGAAAACTGATGATATATGGTTTCAAGGGAATTCCAGAACTCAATATACGCCTCTATCATCGGGGTTTTCTCGGGCTTTACATACCAATGATTTGTTTCCTGAATGGCACTGAGGTAGTCAAATAACTTCTTTTGAGGTATGAGGTAGCGATCGATTTCATTAAAGTCCTGCAACAGGGTGTTACCCCAATTGGAAAAGTCATGAAAATTATCAGCCTTTTTCCCGTGAATAGTTTTGTACACCTGATACAACTCGAAGATCAGTTGGGTATTAGATGCATAGGTCAGGCCAGAAACAAGACCTATAAACTCTTCAATAGTATAAATAGTTGGGGCAAAACCTGCTTTACTTGTAGATTGAGCGAATTTCTGGAGAAGAAAGAGGCTGGCTCTTTTACTGGGAACAACCAGGACTAAATCGTCATCGACTACTTTTTCCGAAATAATATCGGAGACCACTTCTTCCAGAAATGTTTTCATAGCCAAAAATAAAAAAAGCTCCGCATTTGCGGAGCTTTTATATGAAGTTATAAACGTTGCTTATTTAACCAAGTTGATCTCAACTCTTCTGTTCTGAGCTCTTCCTGCTCTTGTGTTGTTAGAAGCGATAGGCTTAGCTTCACCGTATCCGATGGCAGTTAACCTGTCTGCTCCAATTCCTTCTTGGATAAGGAAATCACGAACTGAGTTAGCTCTTTTTTCAGAAAGAGACTGGTTTAGTTTATCGCTACCTACACTATCAGTATGTCCTTCAACAGTAAACTTAGCATTTGGATATTCGTTGAGGATCTTGATAATATCTACGAATACAGAAACAGATTCTGTTTTCAGAGAAGCCCTACCAGTATCGAACAAGATAGTTCTTGCGTAGTCGTTCAATTGCTTCTGAACTTCTTCAGTAACTTCAGGACAACCCTGGTTAGCTACAGTTCCAGCCACATCCGGGCACTGATCGTCTTTGTCTAATACACCGTCACCGTCAGTATCAGGCCATGGGCATCCTTTATTCTCTGCAGGACCAGCTTCGCTAGGACATGCATCATCTTTATCAGCTACTCCGTCTCCGTCAGCATCTGGGCAACCAGCAAGGGCAGCGATACCAGCTTCGTTCGGACATGCATCATCTTTATCAGCGATTCCATCACCGTCAGCATCAGGACATCCGTTTAATTCTTTAGAACCAGCTTCATTAGGACAGCTGTCTTTTCCATCTTCGATTCCGTCTCCGTCAGAGTCAGGACATCCGTTGAAAGCTGCTAAACCAGCAACTTCAGGACATGCATCATCTTTGTCGTAGATTCCGTCACCATCAGTATCAGTTCCACCGAATTTAATGGAAACACCAGCAGTGTGCTGGAAATGCTTAACACCATAATCTTCAAAAGCATGCTTGTAGCCTGTCTGAAGAGTAAAGCCGATGTTATCGTTAAACCAGTAACTAGCACCAATACCAGCGTTGGCTGTTCCGAATCCGATTTCATCAACCCAGGTATAACCTCCACCTATTTCAACAAAAGGGATAATTTTCTTGTCCTTAAGGACATTATATTTAATGGTACCATCCACAGCGTAATGAGAAAGGTCGTCAGCTGAAGCGTCACCCAATTTAGAGATACGGTTCAAACTACCCCTGGCTCCTACAGAGAAACCGTCCCCTACATACTTGGATACAGATACATAAGAAATAGAAGGCAAAATGTTCCAGTGATCGTTAACATTAAAGTACTCACTGAATAAAGTACCTGTTGGGTAAGCGGCGTCTTGGTCATTAGTAGGATAAACATCTATCGCGTTTACACCAAAGCTAACTT
>JABDQK010000185.1 GCA_013042255.1 Flavobacteriaceae bacterium
TGAACTTTAATCCTTAGCAGAAACAGTAAAATATATCTTGAAGAAGAGCATCAAGATCAGGTACATTCCCAGGGTGATGAGGTAATTGTCCATTAAGTTATTGTTACGTTTGCGCTAAAAATAAGTAAAATATTCTCACTATTTCCACAAGTGGTACGATTTACTCGATGAAATACACATTTTTAGTAAAGATTTAACAGGACGAAGAAATCGAATAGGTCAAAAAATATCCTAACACACTGACAAACAGTAGCTTGAGAAGAATATAAAAATTTAACCCAAAGATTGTTTTTTGTTATTTTTTTAAAAAGGCGCTGTTTTATCTTGAATATTAGTCCTGAAGGAGGTTGGGAATTCTGTATTTATTTTTAAAACCCTCCTCCCTTAACGCACATCAGTATTAAGAAAACTCACCAAGTCAAATTATAAAATAAAGGAAATGAGGGTTTAATAGAATTTGCTAAATTATCTTTGTTTATCGCGCCTCCAAATATTCCCTATGTCTGAATTATCCGTAGAACTTCAGCTGAACACACTCCCACAGTCGCCCGGGGTCTACCAGTTCTATGACAAAGACGGGAAGATCCTTTATGTAGGCAAGGCTAAAAACCTTAAAAAGAGGGTGACTTCATACTTTACCAAAACCCACGATAACGGGAAGACACGGGTTATGGTAAAAAAAATTAGTAACCTGAAACATATCGTGGTTCCTACCGAATCGGATGCCTTGCTGCTCGAGAACAACCTTATAAAAAAATATCAGCCACGCTATAATGTGTTGCTGAAAGACGATAAGTCTTATCCCTGGATTTGTATAAAGAATGAACGCTTTCCCAGAATATTTCCCACCCGTAAACTGATAAAAGATGGTTCGGAATACTACGGGCCCTATACCAGTATGAAGACCGTTAAGACACTACTTGATCTGATCAGGAGTGTTTATCCGCTACGCACCTGTAATTACGATCTCTCTGAAGAGAAAATTGCTGCCGGAAAGTACAAGGTATGCCTTGAATTCCACCTGGGTAATTGCAAGGGCCCCTGTGAAGGATTGCAAAAGGAGGAGGAATACCATCAGCAGATCAGTGATATCAGAGACATCATAAAAGGAAACTTTAAATCATCTCTGCACTATTTTAAAAAAGAAATGAAATCTCTTGCGGCAGATATGCAGTTTGAGAAGGCGCAGCAGATAAAAAATAAGATTGAGGTGCTGGAAAACTACCAGGCAAAATCCACCATCGTAAATCCTAAAATCAATAATGTGGATGTATTTTCCATTATTTCTGATGAAGCTTATGCCTATATTAATTTCTTGCAGCTCTCACACGGCTCCATAATCAGATCTCATACCATGGAGATAAGGAAAAAACTGGAAGAATCCGATAAGGAGCTGCTGCAACTTGCAATTGTTGAAATCCGGCAGCGTTTTCAATCCCAATCCCGGGAACTTTACCTGCCTTTTGCAGTAAGTCTGCCCGAAGATTTAAAAATTACATTGCCCAAACTGGGAGACAAAAAGAAGATCCTGGATCTCTCCAAAAGAAACGCCATGTTCTTCAGACAGGAACGATTTAAACAAGTTAAGATCACGGATCCTGACCGGCATGTAAACCGGATTATGGCCCAAATGAAAACAGACCTGAGACTTTCCGAGGAACCAAGGCACATCGAGTGTTTTGATAACTCGAACATACAGGGAAGCAACCCAGTTGCAGCCTGCGTGGTATTCAGAAATGGGAGGCCGGCCAAAAAGGAATACCGTCATTACAATATTAAAACCGTTGAAGGCCCGGACGATTTTGCTTCTATGGAAGAGGTGGTCTATCGCCGATACAAACGCCTGCTTGAAGAAGATGCGTCCTTGCCCCAACTGATCGTTATCGACGGTGGAAAGGGTCAACTTTCATCGGCCCTGAAAAGTCTCGATAATTTAGGCCTGAGGGGAAAAATAGCAATCATCGGCATTGCCAAAAGACTGGAGGAAATCTATTTTCCCGGGGATCCTGTTCCGCTCTATCTCGACAAGAAATCTGAATCTTTAAAGGTGATACAGCAATTGAGAAATGAAGCGCACCGTTTTGGCATCACCTTTCACAGAAACAAACGCAGCAAAGAAGCAATCAATTCGGTCCTGGAAGAAATTTCGGGAATAGGCGAGAAAACAGTGGAACAGTTACTGAAAAAATTTAAATCGGTAAAACGGATCAAAGAAGCCTCACTGGAAGACCTCAGCGAAGAGGTTGGCTGGGCAAAGGCAAAGAAAATATATGAAAACTTTCATTAAACATCTATCTTCACTGAATGCGGAATAGCTATTTTTTCCTTTTGATGTTCATGGTGATCTGCCAGGTTAATGCACAGCAAATACCCATGGAGGAAGCGCCTAAAGTGGGCCTGGTGCTCAGTGGAGGGGGGGCAAAAGGAATGGCGCATATCGGCGCTCTTAAAGTCATCGAGGAGTCGGGGGTACAAATCGATTACATCGGAGGGACAAGCATGGGGGCTATCATCGGAGCTTTGTATGCTTCCGGCTATTCGGCCGATCAGCTCGATTTTCTCTTTCGAAGTTCAGATCTTGCCAATCTGATCCAGGACAATTTGCCCAGAGATGCCAAAACTTTCTATGAAAAAGAAAACTCTGAGCGTTACGCCCTTACCTTACCTTTTAACGATTTTAAGTTATCATTTCCTCAAGGCCTTTCCAGTGGTCAGAATATTTATAGTACACTGGTAAGAATGCTCTACCATGTTAAGGATATACGCGACTTTAATGAGCTTCAAATTCCATTTTTCTGTATAGCAACCAATGTAGAAACCGGGAAAGAAGTTTTACTTAACAGCGGATTTCTGCCAGAAGCCATACTGGCAAGCGGGACATTTCCCTCCTTGTTCCAACCGGCAGAGGTCGATGGGCAAATCCTTATCGACGGGGGTGTACTCAATAACTATCCCGTTGAGGAATTAAGGGCCATGGGCGCCGATATTGTCATCGGTGTTGATGTACAACACGGCCTTAGAGACCGCTCATCTCTTGCATCCGCCACGGATATCTTACTGCAGATCAATAATTTCAGGACCATCAAGGACATGCAGCGAAAATCG
>JABDQK010000186.1 GCA_013042255.1 Flavobacteriaceae bacterium
TCAGCAAATCGGTTTTGTTGTGGTCAATTTTAAATTAGGGGAATAATAAATGACCTATCGCGACACCTTGGATTGGATGTTTGCTCAACTTCCAATGTACCAGCACAAAGGTGCTAGCGCGTACAACGGTAAACTTCAGGGCATACAGGCCTTCGCTACTCATTTGGGAGAACCACATCTCATTTTTAAAAGTATTCATGTAGCAGGAACCAACGGGAAGGGATCTTCGAGTCATATGCTTGCTTCCATACTTCAGGAAGCAGGTTACAAAACGGGCTTATACACTTCTCCTCATTTAAAAGATTTCCGGGAACGTATCCGGATTGACGGTCAAATGATCTCTGAAGAACGAGTAGTCAAATTCATTTCAGAAAATAAAATTTATATAACGAAGAATCGGATGTCGTTTTTTGAAATGTCCGTGGCACTTGCATTCGATTTATTCTCAAAGGAAAAGGTGGATATTGCCATTGTGGAAGTAGGATTGGGCGGTCGACTTGATTCAACCAATATCATTTCCCCGGAAGTCTCACTGATCACTAACATCGGAACGGATCATGCTGATTTGCTCGGGGATTCTGTTGAAAAAATAGCATATGAAAAAGCAGGAATAATAAAGCCATATACTCCGGTGGTAGTTAGTGAGAAACAAAAGGAAACCCTCGAAGTATTTACCCACGTAGCAAAGCAACAACAAGCGAAACTAGTGTTTGCAGAAGATGTAGTTAAAAAAGAGTTTACTACTTCCCTGAAGGGAAATTATCAGGACAGGAATATAAAAGGAGTGGTTGCAACAATTGGGTTATTGGAGCAGTTCAACATAACCGAGGACCATATTATAGCCGGGCTGCAAAAAGTGGTAGAAAACACCGGACTTTTAGGTCGCTGGCAGGTATTATCACGGGATCCCTTGATTATTGCAGATACTGCACACAACAGTGAAGGTCTTTCTCTGGTTTTGGATCAACTTCTCAAAGAGGACTATAGAGAATTATGGATTGTACTTGGAATGGTTAAGGAGAAAAACCTCGATCAGATCCTTCCTTCATTTCCTAAAAATGCCCATTATCTGTTTTGCAAACCAGACATACCCAGGGGATTGAATGCAGAGATTCTGCGTGAAAAAGCGAAGGCATTCGGACTCAAAGGTGAAATTTCCGGTTCTGTTAAACAGGCATTGGAAACTGCACAGAAGGCAGCTGGGAAGAACGATTTGATTTTTGTTGGGGGAAGCAATTTTACGGTCGCTGAGGTGCTGTGATTTTTTACTTTTTTTATTTTAGGTATCAAAAAACTATTCTATATTTGCACCCCGTTTCGGGCTCTTAGCTCAGTTGGTTCAGAGCACCTGCCTTACAAGCAGGGGGTCACTGGTTCGAATCCAGTAGGGCCCACATCACTCAGAAAATCCACGCGAACTCGCGTGGATTTTTTTATCCCCGAAAGTCGCCAAACTTGTTTGAGCGACTGCAGGGGATAAAAACATACGCCGCACTAAAGTGCGGTGTGATTTTCTATTTGCATCAGAAGGCCGAGTCTGGATCACGAACGCAGTGAGTAATCCTTTGCCAAACCCGTTTGAGTATCTGCAGGGGATAAAAACATACGCCGCACTAAAGTGCGGTGAGATTTTCTATCCCGCCTAAGGCGGGACAGGATTGCATCAGCAGGCCGAATTGGATCACGAACGCAGTGAGTAATCCTTACACAATCACCATTCGATCATCTGGAGGGAATAAAAACATACACCGAACATTTGTGAGGTGTTCTATTCTATCACACCCTCATTGTGATAATTTTATTAATTGATGAAATTGTTCTGGATATTCACTATTAAAAGTTCCAAATATCTACTAAATTGAGGAACCTAAGGACAATAGATCTTTTGCGTTATGGAAGAAATCAGCAAAAAACAAGCAAACCTAATTTGGCTTATAAGCGAAATTTCTTCAGTTATTGAACGATTAGAACATTTTGAGGAAAAGTATTCTACAGAACTGTCTGAGGTTCATCCAAATTTTGCAAAAAGTGCACGCAATCTGGTTCATTACCGGGCGATGCGTAAAGAGGATATCAGGGCCATCCAAAAAAAACTCGCAAATTTAGGTCTAACCCAATTAGATAGGGCAGAAGCCCATATCATGGCGAGTTTATTATCTGTCAGGTCTATTTTAGAAGGATTGCTGAGCAAGAAGCCTATTAAAAAAGCCAAGGCCGATTTGACTTTTAAGAAAAGCATCCGAATGGCTAAGTCGAATGCAAAATCCTTGTTGGGTTATCGGTCTAAAGGAAGGCGTACCCGAATAATGGTGACTCTCCCCTCAGAAGCAGCCCATAATTACCACATGGTACGCGAGATGATCAGCAATGGAATGAATTGCGCGCGTATCAACTGCGCCCATGATACAGAAAAAGAATGGCTCCTAATGATCGGTAATGTCAGGAGAGCTTCTGAGAAACTAAATCGAAAATGTAAAGTCACTATGGATTTAGGTGGGCCCAAAGTGCGGACAGGGACCTTAAAACCCGGACCAAAAGTTAAAAAACTTCGACCCTTAAAGAACCTGAGAGGAAAGATAGTTGAAGACTACAATGTTTGGATGGGGCCAAACCCGGATCGTGATCCCACCCTTCCGCATATTCCGGTAGAATTAATGGGTCTCAAAAAGCTAAAAGCAGGAGACAGACTATTTTTTAGAGATGCCAGGAATAAGAAAAGGGAATTGACAATTACGAGCGTAACAAAATTAGGATGCAGGGCCATTTGTCAAAAAACCACTTACCTGGAAACAGGCATGAAGTTGTATACTAATATAGAGCAAAACTCAGTTCCAATAATAGTTGGGGATTTACCGAGGCTAGCCCCATATATTTTGTTGCACAAAGAAGATTTTCTCCGATTGCATCGGGATCCGGTTCCCGGTGAGCCGGCTGTATGGGATGATAAAAATAAGCTGATAAGTCAGGCACATATTTCCTGCACCTTAGGCGAAGTTTTTGATCAGGTTAGGGAAGGGGAGCCTGTCTTCTTTGATGATGGCAGGATTAAAGGTCTTATCCGCCAGGCGAATAAAGATGAACTGCTGGTGGAGATTATTAAAGTTGGAAATAATGGAAGTAAACTCAGAGCAGACAAAGGAATAAATTTCCCGGAAAGTCAGCTAAAAATCAGCGGTCTTACAGCTAAGGATAAAAAGGATCTCGAATTTGTCGTTCAGCATGCAGATACAGTCAATTTGTCGTATGTGAACAGAATGCAGGACGTTAAAGACCTCATAGCAGAGATGCAAAAGTTAGGAGCCCCGGAAGGATTTGGTATCATCCTGAAGATAGAAACACAAAACGGATTTAATAATCTGACGAAAATATTGTTGGAGGCAATGAAGAATTACCCGCTGGGTGTTATGGTAGCGCGGGGAGATCTGGCCATAGAATGTGGATGGGATAACATCATCAGGGTTCAAAGGGAAATACTCTCACTGTGCAGAGCGGCTCAAATCCCAGATATCTGGGCAACCCAGGTGTTGGAGAACCTGTCTAAACAGGGAATCCCTTCTCGAGCAGAAATGACTGACGCTGCTATGGCACAACGAACAGATTGTGTTATGCTTAACAAAGGCCCATATATTATACAAGCCATAAAATTGTTAGACACGATATTCAAGGATCTGGAAATTTACCAGGAAAAAAATATAAGGCTTTCACCGGCTATGGAAAAGGCTGATATACATTGAATTTCTGTGAGCGATAAGCCATAGTTTTTCTGCGAATCCTTCCAGAGGAAGGCGCAAATTTCCGTATTTTAACGCTGTTTACACCAAGAAGGAGGAGCTGAAAAAAGACAAATATTCTTTGCAGATATCTTCTTATCTTCATAAGGAGAATAAATGAAAAATTAGATTAAAAGAAGGACCACTTTATTCAAAAACCAGATGTCCGTCTTGTGATTATGAATTCACATTTTCGAGGCCATAAAGATGTCAAATATACTAGCATCCTCAAAATCGAATTTTGGTACCCTGCCGGTATTCTTAACCGCCATTTCGACCATTTTGGGGGCCATAATGTTCCTTCGTTTTGGGTTTGCAGTAGGATCGGTGGGCTTTACGGGTACACTATTAATCATTTTTATTGGCCATTCGGTGACCTTTGCCACGGCAATGGCTCTTGCTGAAATCGCCACGAATCAGAAAGTTGAAGGAGGAGGGGAATATTTTATCATTTCCCGTTCCTTCGGGTTTAATATCGGGGCTGCAATTGGGTTGACCCTCTATTTATCTCAAGCCATTAGTGTAGCCTTTTATGTGATAGCATTCGCTGAAGCTTTTGAGGCAATTAAACCCTGGATTACCTCAGTATTTGGATTTGAATTAAATGATAATCGTGTGTTCAGTGTACCGGCTTTATTGCTGCTCATTTGGCTTATGGTGTCAAAAGGTGCCAATTTAGGAGTAAAAACACTTTATGTTGTCGTAAGTATTCTGGCATTATCATTAATCCTTTTCTTTATGGGGTCTACCCCTTATTCTGAAGCCTTTGATAACTCATTACTTTTTAAAAACGTTACTACTGACAAAGGGTTTTTTTATGTATTTGCCATCATTTTTCCTGCTTTTACCGGAATGACCGCAGGCGTAGGACTTTCAGGTGACTTGAGAAATCCCAAGAAGTCAATTCCCCTGGGTACACTTTCGGCTACTATTGCAGGTATGATCATTTATATATTCATAGCTTACAAACTGGTTTCCTCGGCCAGTCCTTCAGACCTTGTAAATGATCAGTTGGTAATGAGTCAGATAGCATTGTGGGGTCCGATAATTCCAATAGGACTGGCGGCAGCTACAATTTCCTCGGCAATAGGATCCTTTATGGTAGCTCCAAGGACATTACAGGCAATAGGGGGTGATCAAGTCTTACCAAACAGATTTGTTAATTTCTGGGTAGCCAAGGGATCAAAAGATAGTAATGAACCAAGAAATGCTACTATTATTACCAGCATTATTGCCCTGATTTTTGTATTAATGGGGGATGTAAATGCAGTAGCCGAAATCATCTCCATGTTTTTTATGGTGACTTACGGTTCATTGTGTCTGATCTCATTTTTGCAGCACTTTGCTGCCGATCCCTCATACAGACCTTCCTTTAAGTCGAAATGGTACTTTTCGCTCTTTGGAGCAATAATGTGTGTTTATCTGATGTTCAAAATAAATACTATATATGCCATTGCAGCAATATTGGTGATGGTGTTATTGTATTTCTATATCACCTACAGGGGCGATAACCAGAAAGGTATGGCTCGTATATTCCAGGGGGTGATATATCAGTTCAGTAGAACCATGCAGGTTTTTCTGCAAAAAACAGAAAAAGAAACCGCAGAAGAATACTGGCGACCTGCTGTCGTGTGTTTATCAAAGGACAGTTTCGAAAGGTATAGTGCTCTGGAAATTATGAAATGGATATCCTATCGATATGGTTTTGGCACTTTTATCCATTTTGTACAAGGTTACCTGTCTAATGAATTAAAGGCTGATGCTAATAATAAACTACAGAAACTTATTCAGTTGGCTGCCTCCAGCAAATCAAATGTTTTTCTTGAAGCCCTTATTTCTCCTTCCAATACCGGGGCCATTGCGCATGCCATTCAGCAGCCTGGAATCTCCGGGCAGCCCAATAATACCATGCTCTTTGAATTCAAAAAAGGAGAACGGGAGTGGCTTTTGGAAATTATTCAAAATTATAGCTTACTTAAGGTAGCGGAATATGACCTGTGTATCCTGGCGAGTTCTGACAAAGGTTTTGGGTATAGGAAAAATATCCATATCTGGATTAGAAAGGAAGACTATGAAAATGTCAATCTGATGATCTTGCTCTCCTATATTATTCTGGGGCATCCTGACTGGAAGAAGGGTGAAATCAAGATTTTTGCAACTTTTCCTGAAAAGGATTTAAAACAGGAACAAGAATATTTAACTGAACTCACGTCTAGTGGGCGCCTGCCTATTTCTTCTAAAAACATAAGAGTGTTACCTATTGAAACAGGAGTTAATAGAAAAGAAGTAATTAATAAGTATTCTGTAGAAGCAGACCTTACGTTGATCGGTTTTCACGGAAGCATGATGAAATCAGAAAAAGCAATTGAATTATTTGAAGGGTACGATAGTATTGGTAACATCCTTTTTGTAAATACCCTGGTCTCAAAGTTTATTAAATAGGTGAAAATTCTGAATCCGAAAATAATTGGCATATTAGATTTTTAATTCATTTCAGACTGTTCCCTTCAGCAAAAAAATTCCGATATTGCAGGCCTGTTTTAAACGAACAAATAATAGCTGCGGAGTGTTAGCTCAGTTGGTTTAGAGCACCGCCTTGACAGGGCGGGGGTCGTTGGTTCGAATCCAATACACTCCACATCACTCAGAAAATCCACACCGAAAGGTGTGGATTTTTGCATTTCTCATTCAAGCCGAGCTGGCTCGAGCTTGGTGCGAGATGCAAAAATAACTGCGCCATGGGCGCAGGATTTTCTAATTGCATCAGTGGACTGCCTTTGGATCACGAGCGTTCCTGCCGTTAGGCAGGCGAAGCGAGTAATCCTTTCCCAAAGGTAATTTGAGATTTTGGTTCCAAATGCAAAAATAACTGCGCCATGGGCGCAGGATTTTTTATCCCGCCTAAGGCGGGACAGGATTGCAGCCGTGGATTGAGTTTGGATCATCGCAAGAATTGCGATAATCCACAGAGCCTGCCGGCAAGCAGGCGGCGTGAGTAATCTAAAAATTTGGAAAGGTTTACTATCCTGCTTTTATCGGCAGAATTTCGCAGCAAAAGCACCGATCGGATTCATCCCCATTTCTCAGTGGCTTCTTGCCTGGAGTAACCCAGGTTACAGGACAGCAGATATGATAGCGGTACCTTTGACCGATCAATTAATAAAGAATTATACATATGGCAACAATAAAGCTCTCTACGGAGCAATTCAAAAAAGAAATTTTCGACTATACCAAGGAAAAGGTCTGGACCTACAAAGGTGACAAACCTGCTATCATTGACTTCTACGCAGACTGGTGTGGCCCCTGTAAGATGGTGGCCCCAATCTTGGAACAACTCAGTGAAGAACACCCGGAGATGATTATCTATAAGGTGGATACCGAAGTAGAACGGGAACTATCTGCTGTTTTCCAAATACGCAGTATTCCAAGCATGCTCTTCATCCCTATGGAAAAACAGCCGATGATGCAGGCGGGAGCATTACCCAAACATGTGATTAAGGAGGTAATACAAAAGGAATTGTTGAACCCTGTGTCATAGAACCCCAGAAAACTTTGACTTGAGAATGCAGTTGTATAGGGACCCTTTTTACATGTTAGGTGAAGATGTTCGATATTTTCCGGCAAGCGGTAACTATATTAATACCGTGAAAGCGTCTGGAAACATAAGATCGGCTTAGATCAAATCCAACACCCGTTCCAATGCCATTCCCCTGGACCCTTTAATCAAAATAGCCCCATTTTTCAGGGGGTGTTCTCTTAAAAAGGTTGAAAAATCCTCATAGGATCTGAAGGTTTTTCCCTTGCTATGTGTGCCGGAAAAATTTTCTCCGACAAAATATCTGTTTTCAAAGGACAAACGTTCTGCCAGATTCGCAACAGCCTGATGTTCACGCGCGGCATCATCTCCAAGTTCAAACATATCTCCCAGGAGCACAGTTTTTGGCCTTGGAGTTGTTTTGTCAAAGGCCTCAAGTGCGGCTTCCATACTGGTTGGATTAGCATTGTAGGCATCGAGGTAGATCACAAGGCCGTTTTTCTTTATAATTTGAGAACGGTTATTCTCAGGCTGATAAGCTTCTATGCCCTTTTTAATTTTCGTCAGGGGGATCTTAAAATACAAACCGATAAGAATCGCTATGGCAGCGTTTGGAAAATTGTAGGCCCCAGGTAACTT
>JABDQK010000190.1 GCA_013042255.1 Flavobacteriaceae bacterium
TGGAGCAAAGCTTCCCGGAAAATGATTTTAGTAGGGGTGATGTCTCCAGGGGAAATCGAGTCGGAATGGCTCAATACACTCGCAGAAGATCCCTCTGTCCTGATTTTTACCGAAACTACCTCCAATCTTCATCACCCAAATATTATCCCCAGTATAGACAGTATAGTCGCGCCGATTGAAAAAGCAGAAGACAGGGAGAAAAAATTCAGGGAATTACAACCCGAAGTACTTCTTACTTTCGGGGGATTGGTGGTTTCCAAAAAAATTAAGGCCTTTCTGAGGGATTACAAGCCAGACGAACACTGGCATGTCAATGAAAATAAGGCTTTTGACACCTACTATGCCTTAAACCATCACTTTAAAGTATCCGCAAATAACTTCCTGCCACGATTTATCCCCGGGGTTAAAAAGAGCCAAAGTGACTATCAGTCGAAATGGCTGGCCGTTCGGGATCATTACAAAGCAAAGAGAACTGAATATCTCAGGGAGATTCCCTTTTCAGATATGTGGGCATTTGAAAAGATCATCCAAAGTCTGCCCAAGGGTCTGATGGTGCAGCTGGCCAACAGTTCTACGGTGCGTTATGCCCAGCTTTTTGATATGGGCGAAGGTCAGTCGGTATACTGCAACCGCGGTACTAGTGGAATTGACGGAAGTACCTCCACCGCTGTGGGAGCAGCCCTTCATTATGATGGTCCGACCGTACTTATTACAGGGGATCTCAGTTTTTTCTATGACAGTAATGGGCTGTGGAACACCTATATACGTCCCGATTTCAGGATAATCCTTATCAATAATGGGGGAGGGGGTATCTTCAGAATTTTGCCAGGGAAGGAAGACACTGAGAATTTCAAGACCTTTTTTGAGACCACGCATCAATTAAAGGCAGCACCTCTTTGTGAGTTGTTCCACTTCGAATATCTTGAGGCAGATGACAAGAGTGACCTACAGGAGGTGTTGAAGGATTTCTACACCCTCTCAGACAGACCAAAACTGCTGGAGGTAAGAACACCCGCTAATCTCAACGACCGGATTTTGCTCGAGTACTTCGATTTTATATCTTAACAGGCTTCAGGACCACACATAAAAAAATAAATATATGGCCAACCAAAGGGAGGAATTGATTGAGAAATATGCGGATACGCTAAGGACGAAGTTTAATCATCAACCGGATATGGCCTTGCTCAAGAAGGTAACCATAGGCTTGGGCCCTTCAATTTACAAACGGGATGCAGCCAATGTGTCTGGTTCAGATGATAAAGAACTCGCCAGAGTTAAACATAATTTTTTGATCAGGAAATTAGGTCTGGAAGACAACGAGGCTCTAGACAGAGCGATAGCAGAGGTCATTGAAGAATATGGCGTTTCGGAACGTACCAAATACCGAGCTGTAGTTTATTACCTGCTCACAAAAAAGTTCGGAAAGGAAAACGTCTACGACTAAAGGTCTCAACCTGGGTAATAAGGCAGTAAATTTGGGATTAATCAGGTAGCAAATGAAGGAATTATGATAGAATTGGGCAATTACAATGAATTAACCATCCTGAGGAGTACCAGTGTCGGACTCTTTCTAGGGGATGATGATGTGGATGACCTGCTATTACCTGCGAAATATGAACCTGAGGATTTTGAGATCGGGGATAAGATCGAAGTGTTCTGCTATTTAGACCATGAAGAACGACCTATTGCCACTACTCTTAAACCCTTTATAAAAAGAAATAGTTTTGCCTACCTGCGGGTGGCAGAAGTAAACGAGATAGGCGCTTTTATGGACTGGGGCCTTGAAAAGCATTTGCTGGTTCCGTATCGGGAACAAAGAAATAAGATGGTTGCCGGTACCTGGGAAGTGGTTTATTGTTATCTGGATGAAAAATCCTTTCGTTTGGTAGCCTCGAGTCGACTTTCAAAATTCCTGAACAATGAATCGGTCAACTTCAGAGTAAATGAAGAAGTGTCCTTGCTGGTTTACCGCCGGTCTGAATTAGGATGGGATGTTGTAGTCAACAACATGCACAGGGGACTCATTTTCCACAGCGATGTGTTTCAAAAGATCCAGGTTGGCGATGACCTGCAAGGCTTTGTAAAACAGATACGCCCCGATAAAAAACTCGACATCGTCTTACAGCCAATGGGACTAAAAGCATTAGAACCGGCAGCAGATCAAATCTTCCAGGCATTACAGGAGCAGGGAGGATTTCTTAAATTAAATGATTCTTCTAGTCCGGAAGAGATCAGGTCTGTGTTGTCTATGAGCAAAAAAACATTTAAAAAAGCAGTTGGCACCTTATACAAGGACAAAAAAATAACCCTGGAGGACGACGGTATACATTTGGTGGTGAAACCGTCCTAAGGAAGTTTATTGAATCCTCCCCGCGATTCACTTCTGAACCACTACATTCAATTCTCTAAATAATGCCCATTATTTTTTTGATTCTGAGCTTTTTGGTTATATTTAAGCCCCACTTTTTAAAACCTAAGTACATATGCCATTTATAGAGGAAAGCGACCTGCTTGAACTGCACAAAGATATCGACAAAGCTCAGATCATTAATGAGCGACTTTTAGATCAGATCAAATTCAAGAATAAGGAGTTGAAACGCAGTAAGATACAACGGAATATCTTTGCCGGTGTAACCGTATTATTCCTGATCGCTTCCCTGGCTATTACTTCTTTTACTGCCGGTTTGAGTACCTCGAGTTCCAAAGTGGCAGAAACTAGCTTTTCCGTTCCGCTTGACAGCCTTGACAGTTTTAAAGCCAGAATCGATAATCTTAGGAGAGAAAATGAAGAATTAAGTCTGGTAAAGGAATTTTACCTGGCAAAAAATTTCCTGGAAAAGGAGACCATCTATTCAGTACAGATTAAATCTTTTGTTGATAATAACCTTACTTTATCTTCGAAATC
>JABDQK010000213.1 GCA_013042255.1 Flavobacteriaceae bacterium
AGCACAGTCTACCGATATCCTGAAGGAGATCCTCAGCATTGCATCAAAAAGCGGGAAGGAGGTAGTAGTCTATATCTCTATGGGTTTTGGAAATCCCTACGGAGATCCCTGGGATGTTGATATCGTATCGGAATGGACAGAGAAACTCACTGCAATGGGGGTGAAAATATTGTCCCTTTCGGATACTGTAGGAACTTCTTCGCCTGAAAATATTACCTACTTATTTTCTAATTTGATTCCGGCCTATCCCGCAGTAGAGTTCGGAGCCCATTTACATACTACGCCGAGCAGCTGGCATGAGAAAATAGATGCGGCCTATAGCGCAGGTTGTCGGAGGTATGACGGGGCTATTCAGGGATTTGGTGGCTGTCCCATGGCAAAGGATGAACTGACCGGGAATATGCCTACCGAAAAAATGATGTCGTATTTTACGGCCAGGAAGGCTCAAACCGGGGTGAGCTGGACCGCTTTTGAAGCGGCCCATAATCGTGCTACCCAACTATTCTCAACATACTATTAACCTCTCTTTTTAATACTGAAGTCTAACCCCCAGATAAGCCCCTAAGGGATGTCCTGGTCTGAGTCCGGCCGGTACTCTTGATACGGCGTATTCTTCATCCAGCAGGTTGATAAAATTGAGGGTAATACTCGCATTAGGATTGAGGTGATAGGCCCCAGCCAGATCCAGCACAAAACTCGAAGGAACCTTTTCATCGTCCGGGATGGCACCCTGCCCAGCCCTGGTTCGGAATTCCCCATTGTAGCGACCACTCAAGTTGAGGTCGAATGACGAGTGTTCCAGAGACAGAATGGTATTGAATTGATGTTTTGAAATATAGGGCATTTCATCCCCTACGGCGACTTCCCCCCAGATGTCTTCAGCACTGTCGAAGCTGCTTTGGAATTCGGTATCTGTATATGTATAAGCAAATGTCAACGGCAGTTTAAAGGCACTTTCGGAAGGCATAAAATCGTAATTTAAAAGAATCTCAACACCTTGTACATTAACCTCTCCGGCATTAAATTGTTCCAGGCTGCCAGTACCTCCGGTAGCTGCTAGATCACTTCCCAGGAGATTGCTATAATCATTGAAGAATCCTACGATCTCTCCGGAAAAACCGTTGAAGGTAAATCGGGATCCCAGTTCCACATTAATGCTTTCCTCAGCTTTCTCACCTTCACTACTGGTAGGAGGAGAAAACCCTTTGTGAATGCCTCCAAACACGGAGAATTTGTCGAAATTATAATTAAATCCCAGCCCGGGGATCCATACATCCGTCTTATTTTCCCTGACAGATAGATCTGTCCCGATTCTCTCTACATCATCAGATCCAAAGTTTGTTCTTCCCAGGGTGACATTTTCATAACGCAGGCCAGGGGTAAGAGTGAGGTCCTTGTATTTGAACTTGTAAAGGGCAAAAGATGCAAAAGCCCTGGCATCACTTATTCGGTTGGCATCGGTACCCGGAGTACCCGCCGTGGTCCTGATCATATTTCCTTCATTGATGCTGTACCCATCAACCCATTGAAAACGGTCTTCCTCATCGTAATGATACCGCAGTCCGATTTCGATATCATGGAAGGTATTTTCTCCAGACCAATGGTAGTCTAATTTAGTCTGTAGTCCTTTGGAAATATAATTCCGGTTATTCGCTTTAACCAATAGTGCGTCGTTAGGACTGTCTACAGTACCGGTAATCACATCAAAATATTCTGGATTTCCTGACGGATCTGCAAGGATTCCCGAAACACCCCGGCGGTCTCCGTCGAGGCTAACGGCGTCTAATTTATACCAATTCCTGCTGAAACCATTGTAGTAGGCATGAGTGGTAATATGAAAATTATCACTGAATGCCAGGAGGTGGGTAAGCAAAAACTGCTTGTGGTCATTGACCATTTCATCTTGCTGTGTGCCCGAATATCTTCTAAAGGGAGTCGCCTCAAAATCAGCGTCTGAAAGTCCGACATATGTTTCATTAGACGTTTCATCGGAATATTGAAACTTAAACTCCAGAGATTGTTGAACTGATGCGGCCCTGGACGTATTTACTCTGAATTTCGCAACAAGGTCGTTTTTATCAAACCCCGTATTCCCACGGTTGTCCAAATTTTTAAATCCATCCGAATTGAAGTTCAGATATTCAATCATATAACCAAACCGTTCTTTTGCGTCTCCAATTTTAGCATGCAACCTCCCGCTGTTGTAGTTTCCATAGGAAGCAGAAAGAAAGGCCTTAAAGTCGTCAGGAATTTCAGTAGAGAGCATATTGATGGCTCCCCCAGTGGTAAAGGGTCCGTATTGAACCTGACTGCTACCTTTCAGGATTTCCACTGCCTGCATTCGCGCAACAGAAGGAAAATAATAGGCGGCTGGGGCACTATAAGGTGCAGGAGCTATCAAAACACCGTCTTCCATCAAGGTAATCTTGGCACTTCGCTCTGGAGAGGTCCCTCTCAGACTGATATTCGGGCGAAGCCCAAAACCATCTTCCTCATAAATCGAAACTCCGGGAACGGAACGCAGGACTCTGTTTATATCGGTATAATTAAAGGTCTCGAGTTCCTGAGGGGAAATGTAATAGGCCGAACCGGTTCTGTTCTTTGCCTGGTATTTACTCCCCAGGATTACATTGGCAGACAGGACAACTTCATCGAGGCGAATCAGGCTTGAAGCTTTAACACCTTGGAGAGAATCATTCGTCTGGGCAAAAATTGAAGCTGTGAATAGCAGGGCTGAGAATAAGGATATGTTCCTGTACATATTATTTAGACTAATTAAAAATAAATTGATTTTGAAAAGGCAAATCTAAGCACAAAATGTAAAAATTAAAATTTATTTAGATTATTTCTAAATAAAAAATTGCTAGTTTCTCTTTTTCAAATGATTAGCAAGGATGCCGATTATTAGGGACGGATTATAATCCGTATCGGATAAAGTGCAGACCGTAAAAAAATGCGTATATTTGCCCGCAATTAATCCCTAATTGCATGGAAGCCCACCTCAATAAAATTCTTGGAGAAGGTCTCACTTATGACGACGTACTCTTAGTTCCCGCCTTTTCTGAAGTCCTGCCTCGTGACGTCAATATTCAGACAAAATTTACAAGGAACATTACCATAAACATTCCCATAGTTTCAGCTGCCATGGATACGGTAACCGAATCCAAAATGGCTATAGCAATGGCAAGGGAAGGGGGAATAGGTGTGCTGCATAAAAACATGAGTATTGAGGACCAGGCCGTTAAGGTCAGGAAGGTGAAAAGGGCAGAAAGTGGAATGATCCTCGATCCCGTAACACTTCCCAAAGATGCATTGGTAAGGGACGCCAAGGCCAATATGAAGGAGCACAGTATTGGGGGAATTCCAATAGTGGATAAGGACCAGAAACT
>JABDQK010000216.1 GCA_013042255.1 Flavobacteriaceae bacterium
AGGGAATCTGAAATGGTCAGGATGGCCAGAGCTTTCACTTTGTGCTTAGCTGCAATTGTATAGAGTCCGGCTGTTTCCATCTCCACACATAAGACTCCGTGATCAGCCCAATTCTTATAATCGTCTAAATCATCTTCATAATAAAGGTCATGTGTAAGGATGTTACCTGCTTTTATTGAAATATTGTTGGTCTTAGCATAGGTTTGTGCTTTCTCGAAGAGTTCGAAATTAGCAGTGGGGGCAAAATGACCCCCGTTAAACCGCTGATCATTGATAGAAGATGTAGTGGAGGCAGACATGGCAAGGATCACATCCCTGATACCAATCTCTTTCTGATAGCTGCCAGCCGTCCCAACCCGGATGAGATTTTTAGCCCCGTACATATTTATCAGCTCGTGGTAATAGATCATAGCCGACGGGATCCCCATACCACTTCCCTGGACAGAAACTCGCTTCCCATTGAAAAATCCGGTATATCCCAGCATACCGCGAACCTGGTTATAGCAAACAGCCTTTTCCAGATAGGTTTCTGCTATCCATTTTGCCCTGAGCGGATCTCCCGGTAGTAATACGGTTTCAGCAACATCACCTTTACTTGCGTTAATATGTGTACTCATAACATGTATTTTATTCCTTCATCATTTTCACCCCTGATGATGTGCCGATTCTTGTTGCTCCTGCTTTGATGTACTGCAGGGCAGTTTCCCGGTTCCGGATACCTCCTGAGGCTTTAATTCCGGCTTTATCCCCAACGCTATCTTTCATGATTTTAACTGCCTTTAGTGTTGCACCTTCGGGTCCGAAACCGGTTGAGGTTTTAACCATGTCTGCACCCCCTTCGAGGCATAATTCACAAGCCGTCCGGATTTCCTCATCGGAAAGATAACAAGTTTCAAGGATCACTTTGAGTACCGCTTTTTGAATAGCACTTTTAATACTCTTAATTTCGCTGATTATCTGCTTCTGTCGTCCCGATTTAAACCATCCAAGGTTGAGGACCATGTCAATTTCGTCTGCTCCCTGTTTTATACAGTATTTAGCTTCGCTGATCTTGGCCTCTGTTGCCATTGCGCCCAGTGGAAATCCTATAACGGCAGCCAGTTTAACTTCTGAGGAACCGAGTATTTCCCGAGCCAGTGGAAGGTAACAGCTATTGACACAGACCGCATAAAAATTATGGCGTACTGCTTCTTCACACAAGGCCTTGATATCGTCTTCCGTGGCCGTGGGTTTAAGCAAGGTATGGTCTATGTATTGATTCAAATGCATTTTACGATTTCATTAGTCACGTTCAAATCTTTCATAGGCAGCTTTAGAAAGCTCCTCCCTGTGATTGGGGTGTGCAATGGAGATCAAAGCTTTAGCCCGCTGGTGAAGGTTCTTGCCAAAGAGATTTACTATTCCAAACTCTGTTGCTACATAATGCACATGGGCCCTTGTAGTGGTAACGCCTGCCCCGTGCTTTAAAGTAGGTGTAATCTTTGATAGTCCATTTTTTGTCTGGGAAGTGAAAGCAAAAATAGGTTTACCTCCTTCAGAAAGGGAAGCAGCACGGATAAAATCCATCTGACCGCCCACTCCTGAGATTTGCCGGGTACCCACACTATCGGCACAGATCTGCCCGGTAAGGTCGATTTCCACTGCACTGTTAATCGCAGTAACTTTTGGATTTTGCAAAATCACATTCGTGTCATTGGTATAGGCAGCTTCTTTGAAGTTGACAATCGGGTTATCATCCACAAAGTCGTATAAATCCTGTGAGCCAGCCGCAAAACAAGTAACGATACGTCCTGATTTTAATGTTTTTTCTTCCCCGGTGATCACCCCTTTTTCTACCAAAGGAAGTAAACCGTCGGAAAACATCTCGGTATGTACGCCCAGTCTTTTGTGATTATCAAGATTGGTGAGCACGGCATTCGGGATATTGCCTATTCCTAACTGCAGGGTGGCACCATCTTCGATTAGCTCGGCCACATGCCGTCCGATCTGATGTTCGATGTCTGATATGACACCCATAGGATGAACATGCAGGGGGGCATCCACCTCTATGGCAGCATCAATCTCACTGAAATGGATGATGCCATCTCCATGTGTCCTGGGTACACAGGGATTAATCTGTGCAATAACGAGTTTGGCCGTTTGAATTGCGGGAAGGGTAACGTCTACAGAAACTCCCAAAGAACAATATCCGTGTTTGTCTGGGGGGGAAACCTGGATCAGTGCCACGTCAAGAGGAAGAATATTCCTTCTGAAGAGCAGATGGATTTCACTCAGAAATATAGGGATATAATCCCCCTTATTGGTGTTGACGGCCTTTCTGACATTTCCCCCAACAAAACAACTATTGATACTAAATGCTTTGTTGTAAGGAGGGGTGGCATAGTGAACGCTGCCTTCCGTATGAATGGAGATGATTTCCACATCCGATAAGTGTTCATATCGGTCGCATATGGCATTCATAAGGGTATTTGGAGTCATGGCGGCTCCCTGCAGGAATACCCGGTCGCCCGATTTGATCAGGGCGGCGGCTTCCGTTTTCGAAACAATTTTCATTCTTTAATAAGTTAAGGTCCTGTAGTTTCCCCGGATTAGAGGAGAGGGTTCAGGGTTGATGACATTCTATTTGTGTTGTTATTTGAGGCGATGCAGGTTTAGGGGACAAATATGGGATTCCCAGACCCATTCCGCGTAAGATAAAAAGGATACCGATCACCACGACGAAGATAGGGATTAGTCTTCGGATTTTTTGCCGTATCTGTGGTTGTAAAAGGCCTCCAATATATGCAGCTGTGGTCATCAGGGGGATTGTTCCCAAACCAAACAGGCCCATATACATAGCACCGCTATATGGTGATGCCATGGCAATTGAAGCAAATAAGGCCATATAGACAAGGCCACAAGGTAAAAAACCATTGAGGAAGCCTATGGTGAGAAAGGTATCCGGAGTTCTCTTTTTCAGCGCTTCACCTAAAGCTGATTTAACCCTCGATACACCCGTGTATATCGGGCGGGAAAAACTGAATTTTCTCATATATTTCTCCGGAATCACAATGGCCAGGATGATTATGGCCCCAATAATGATCGATAGGTTTTGTTGTGCCCCGAAGAGATACAATCCTTTGCCAAAGAAACCAAAGGCCAGACCCATAATACTATAGGTAAGTATCCTGCCAAAATGATAAAGAAAGAGCTGACCGAACATCCTGGCCTTGTTATCTCTGCTCAGAGGCAACATAAAGGCTATAGGTCCGCACATCCCAACGCAGTGAAGACTACCGAGTAATCCCAATAAAAAAGCGGTATAAACCATATTCTCAATTAATAGGTAAAACTTTTTCTGAACAGATAAGTTTCACCTTCATAATCCCAGCTAACGTCAATGTCCCAGCGACCATCCAACAAACGTTTGTCAGGTATGAGCAAATGTGTATTGGATAAACTTATTGGAAAGTCAAAATCCAAGTGTTTATTGGACGGTCTGTAAAGGGACACTTTTCCTTTTATTTTTGAGGGGACCATATCTTCAGGAAACCGGACTGTCATTCCAGAGTCGGTTCTGATCAGTTGTGGAGGATTGGTTAATTTGCTTACCATTTCCATGGCGTCAATCTCCTTCTGGTATGACAGTTCCTTTTTGTAATATTCCTCTGTAACAAGATCGTGATTAGCCCTGTCGTCCATACTCATCCTGATGACAAAGAAGAGGATAAAGGCAATAAAACCTATAAACGACAACACAATTCCCGTACCCCAGTTAATTTTCATATTTATTTTCTTTTCGGTATGCTAATAATAACTTCTCGGCCCCAGAAAACGCGTTGTTGCGGTTTCCAATAAGGTTTCGTCACTGTAAACACCAATTTTAAGTTTGTCCTTATCGCTGCCCAGTTCCCCGGCATCGATTTCAATAAAGAGGGTGCCTTCTGTAAGTTGTTCTGCGGGCACGTCAAAATTTTTGTGTGTTACCACCTCTATTTTCCCGTTGTGGGATAAGAGTTTAAAACTCACGTTTTCCACATTTTTTGTCGTCTTATTGATCAGTTTAAAGGTGTAGACGTTACTTATTATATTGCCTTCTTTACGTTCGTACATTTGCCCCGGTAATCGCAGCACGGTAGCTTCCAAATCGTTCCTGAGGAAAAGCATCCCGATCAGTATTCCTATAAGAACCACCAGTACCGAAGAATAACCCTTCATCCTTGGGGTAAAAGAAAATTTGGTTTTTTTCTCTATGTTGTCTTCGCTTGCATAACGGATCAGACCCTTGGGAAGATTTACCTTTTCCATTATGGTGTCGCATTCGTCAATACAGGCTGTACAGTTAACACATTCGAGCTGTGTTCCGTTTCTTATATCGATCCCAGTTGGACAAACATGAACACACTGAAAGCAATCGATACAATCCCCATGTCCAAGAGCCTGGCGATCTTCCCCTTTTCGGAACTTCTTTCTTCCTTTATCGCCCTCGCCCCTTTTATGATCGTAGGCTACTACAATCGACTTGTTGTCGAGTAGTACGCCTTGCAACCTTCCATACGGGCAGGCAATGATACACACCTGCTCCCTGAACCAGGCGAAGACAAAATAAAAGACCCCGGTGAAAATAAGCAGGGATATCAGGGTGCTGACATGCTGCAACGGTCCATCGATGATATATCGAATAAGAGTATCACTGCCAATCAGATAAGCGAGAAATACATTGGCAATGAGGAAGGAGATCAGAAAAAATATACTCCATTTTATCAGGCGTTTTCTGATTTTCTGTGCGTTCCAGGGCTGCCTGTCTAGCCTCATCTGCGCACCGCGATCTCCATCAATCCAGTATTCAATTCTTCGGAAAACCATTTCCATAAAAATAGTCTGGGGGCACATCCAGCCGCAGAAAATTCGTCCGAAAGCCACTGTAAATAGAGCGATGAATATAACCCCGGTGATCATCGAGATCACAAAGAGGTGAAAATCCTGAGGCCAGAAAGGATATCCAAAGATGTTGAATCGCCTTTCAAGCACATTAAACATCAGAAATTGATTCCCGTTGATCTTTACAAATGGTGCTGCAATCAGAAATAACAACAGTCCGTAACTGACCCACTTGCGGTATTTGTAAAATTTACCGGAGGGTTTTTTAGGGAATACCCAGGCTCGTTTGCCTTCTTCATTGATGGTCCCTATTGAATCACGGAAACGTTCATCGTTTGCCACGCTGGTAAATCTTAAGTGAGTTATTCATTCATGGCCACTGTAGTGGTATCAGAGGCCATCTCTTCAGGGGCCTCTTCCTCTTCGGCGGCATTCTCATCAATCCACAGCTCGCCTTCTGCATCTTTTGGATTTGCAGATGTTTTACCCTGAAAACTGAGGACATAACTAGCTACCTGAGCCATTTCTGAAGGTTTGAGAGTTTGTTTCCAGGCTATCATCCCTTTCCCGTCGCGTCCTCCTTCGGAAATCGTTTTAAATACATTTTTAATACCCCCACCCAGTATCCAGTAAGGATCGGTAAGGTTAGGACCTATGCCTCCTCCTCCGTCGGTCATATGACACACTGCACAATTGGTATCAAAGATCACCTGTCCTGCCTTTAGGTCTGAGGCATCGGTGAGCAAGGTAACCGTATTGACATCCACCAGATCTTTGGCTGTTTTGCGGTATTCTTCAATGGCAGCCTGAGCCTCCGCCACTTCCATTTCATATTCGAGGTCCTGATCGTAGTCATTGAATACATGAAAGCGGGCGAGATAAACAACGCCGAATAGAATAGTAGCGTAGAACAGGTACACCCACCAAGGTGGAAGTTTGTTATCCAATTCTTTTATCCCGTCATAATTGTGGTCAAGGATAATTTCCGCCTCTTCTTCCATCGGTTTGCTACCGAGTAATTTCTTATAAATCCTACTGGCCCATGCCCATTCCCATTTTTTCGTCTTGGCATTCAGGTACCTTTCTTTGGCATCTTCCGGCAGGGTCTGGAACATTACATTTTCCACAGATCTCACAATAAGTTCAATGGCGATAAGGATCAATAAGATCATCACCAGGAACAACTGTACCATGGGATATTCTATAAAGGCAGGCTTATCTCCTGAATCGATATAAAATTCGGTGAGGCCGAAAATAAGAAAGAAAAAAAACGGGATCCGGATCCACCAGGGTGATGTATTTTTCATGGGATATTATTTTGGTTGATTATCTTCTAAGGGAATTTCACTTACTTCCTTAATATGTTCTTTGGAGGCGGTAAATACCCACCAGAATAAGAGGGCAAAGAATACAAAAAAGATGAGCAATGAGATCATGGGATAGGTGGCTATCCCCTCGATACTTTCCATATGATTTTTGACAAATTTCAGCATGATCTATTTATTTTCTGATAACAGTTGATCTGTGTCTTTTACTTTTATGTCGGTCCCAAGGCGCTGTAAATAGGCGATGAGAGCGATTATTTCACGGTCTTTCATTTCAACAAATTCCTGCCCGCTGGCAAGGGCCCTGGATTTGTCCTCTTCGTAGGTCTTAGCAAAATCGGGATCTGAATACAGGCTTTCCTCAATCTGTTTTGCCTGTTCTTCCATTGCCGTTTGAGCATTACTGATGTCCTCTTCGGTATAGGGTACTCCCAGGGTAACCATGGCCCTCATTTTGTCCTGAACATCAGAACGATCGTGTTTATCCCTTACCAGCCACTGATAGGCAGGCATAATGGAACCTGAGGACATACTTTGAGGATCATACATATGATTCAGGTGCCAACTGTCAGAATACTTTCCGCCTACCCGCAGCAAGTCGGGTCCTGTACGTTTACTTCCCCAGAGGAAGGGGTGGTCGTATACGAACTCTCCTGCTTTTGCGTATTCTCCGTATCGCTCCACTTCACTTCTGAAGGGGCGAACCATTTGCGAATGGCAGCCTACACAGCCTTCCCGGATGTACAGATCACGTCCTTCCAGTTCCAGTGGAGTATAGGGCTTGACACTTGTAATGGTGGGGATATTCGATTTTACCAGCAGAGTAGGTACGATCTGAATAACACCACCGATAAGAATGGCAATCGTAGCAAGGATAGTAAGTTGTATGGGTTTTCTTTCAAGCCAGGTATGATAAGTTTCTCCAAGGGTACGTCTTGACGATACCCTGGTTAGGGCTGGCGCTTCGGCCTGCTCATCTGTCACCGCGCTTCCCGAACGAACGGTTACCACGATATTGTACAGCATTACGATAAAACCAATTATATAAAGCGATCCTCCGATGGCACGCATCCAGTACATCGGCATAATCTCATTAACGGTTTCGAGGAAGTTCCCATAGACCAGGCTGCCATCAGGATTAAAGTCTTTCCACATAAGCGCCTGTGTAAATCCGGCCACGTACATGGGGAGGGCATACAAAATGATACCCAGCGTCCCTATCCAAAAATGGAAATTAGCCATAGGTGTTGAATGGAGTCTGGTTTTAAACATTTTGGGTACGAGCCAGTAGATCATCCCGAAAGTGAGGAAGCCGTTCCAGGCCAGGGCACCTACGTGGACGTGCGCAATAATCCAGTCGCTGAAATGGGCGATGGCATTTACATTCTTGAGGGAAAGCATAGGACCTTCAAAGGTTGCCATCCCATAACCGGTAATAGCCACAACCATAAATTTCAGAGTTGGATCTACCCGTACTTTATCCCAGGCTCCCCTGAGGGTTAAAAGACCGTTTATCATCCCACCCCAGGAAGGTGCAATCAGCATTACGGAGAAAGCCACACCCAGATTCTGGGCCCAGTCGGGTAGGGAAGAATACAAAAGGTGGTGAGGTCCGGCCCAGATATAGATAAATATCAGGGACCAGAAATGCACAATAGACAGGCGATAGGAATACACAGGTCTGTTGGCGGCCTTAGGGACGAAGTAATACATCAGCCCAAGGAAAGGAGTGGTAAGGAAGAAGGCTACAGCATTGTGGCCGTACCACCACTGCACCAGGGCATCCTGTACTCCTGCATAGACCGAATAGCTCTTTAGTGCAGTTACAGGTAACTCCAGGCTGTTAAAGATGTGTAAAACGGCTACTGTAACGAAAGTGGCCAGGTAAAACCAAATGGCGACGTATAAATGCCTTTGTCTTCTTTTGAGCATTGTACCGATCAGGTTCCAGCCAAAGGCTACCCAGATTACTGCAATAGCCAGGTCGATAGGCCATTCCAGTTCGGCGTATTCCTTGGAAGTTGTGTATCCCAGAGGCAGGGTGATAGCGGCGGCCACAATAATAGCCTGCCATCCCCAGAAGTTCAGCTTACTGAGAAAGTCGCTGAACATCCTTGCCTTCAAAAGCCGTTGAGTTGAGTAATACACGCCGGCAAAAATCGCATTCCCGACAAAGGCAAAAATAACGGCATTGGTATGCAGCGGGCGCAACCTACCAAAACTTAGCCAGGATATGCCATCTGTAACATTGGGAAATAAAAACATAAAGGCGAGTAGCAGACCCACCAGCATCCCAATGATCCCCCAGAAAAGGGTGGCATAGATAAATTTCTTTACGATCTGATTGTCGTAACTAAATTGCTGTAATTCCATAATTAAATTTGTTTGCTTTTTGTACTGGTTTTACTGGATATTGGAACGGATTGATCTGTAGTATTTTTTTTGGGCCTGATCAACTCATCCTCAAAGAGAATACGGACAGATGGGGTATAGGAATCCTCATACTGTCCACTCCTTACAGAATGAATAAAGGCAACAAAAAATATTACGGCTACCACAATACTAATGGTCAGCAGCACATAAATTACACTCATACCTACCTGAATTCTGATGCAAAACTAGGTTTGCTGTTATCCCTAAAAAATGACATAAGTCAGGTTTTATTATCTAATTTTTCTTCCAATCCAATTCGTTGTTACCGTTGTGAAAGCGACTATACTTATGGAACTGAGTGGCATAAGGATGGCGGCTATCACCGGTTGTAATTGGCCCGTTACTGCAAAATATAAGCCTACAAGGTTATAAAGCAGAGACAAAACAAAACTCAGTCTGATAATCCCCATTGCCTTTTTAGAAGCGTGTAGATAGGAACTGAGATGTTCAAATTTACTCGCATCCAGTATGCCGTCACAGGCCGGAGAAAATACGTTGATATCTTCTGCCAGGGCAATTCCAACATCACTTTGGGCCAAAGCCCCTGCATCGTTAAGACCATCACCAACCATCATTACCCGCTTCCCTGAGTCCTGCAATTCTTTCACAAAAAACAGCTTGTCTTGCGGACTTTGATCGAAGTACATGGGGGTTAAGCCGGGAAGCAGTGCTTCAAGCCTGTTTCTTTCCCCGTCGTGGTCACCGGATAGAACGGCCACATCCAACTCCTTCGTCAGTTCGGACATCAACTGAGATATACCATGGCGATACTGACTTTCGAGTACAAAGCGTCCTTTGTACTCCGCATTTGTACTTAAATGAACTTCAGCTGTACCGGGGCTATTTTCATTGCAGTTATCAACGAAGCTGGCTGCTCCAATTTTAATATTAGCATCTCCTTTGCTGCCATAGAGACCCTGACCAATAAATTCCTCATATTGATCCAGGCTCATAATATTGTGTTCCTTCAGCAAAGTGTAAAGTGACCTGCTCAAAGGGTGGTTAGATGCCCTGAGGGTACTCTTCAGCAGTGATTTCTCCTCAGTAGTCAGTTGGCTTCCTTCATAGAGGATCTGGTCGTGTTTACGAGTGGTGAGTGTTCCGGTTTTGTCAAAAATTGCCGTATTGATCCCGGCCATTTTCTCAATGACAGAAACATCTTTGAGGTAGAATTTTTTTCTCCCGAAAATCCTGAGCATATTCCCCAGCGTAAAAGGTGCGGCCAGGGCTATAGCACAAGGACAGGCTATGATAAGCACCGCCGTGAAAACATTCCAGACCTTTTCAGGATCTGTAAACATCCAGTACAGAGATGCAATCATTGCGATAGACAAAACAGCATAGGTAAAGCGTTTGCCAATACTATCGGTAAGCGATTTAAACTTACTTTCTGAGTTTTCGCCAAAAACTGAATGGCTCCATAACTGTGTTAGGTAGCTCTGAGAAACTTTTTTATCGGCAACCATTTCAAACGGACCTCCGAGTTGTTTCCCGCCTGCAAAGATTTTTTCCCCTAATTCCACATGTACAGGTCTGGCTTCCCCCGTAACAAAGCTATAATCTATCTCTGCTGCCCCACCTTTTAAAACACCGTCAACAGGGATCAGTTCCCCATGGCGTATAAGCAGTCGGTCACCTTTATTCACGTCATTAACCTGAGCTACTTCCTCTTTTCCATCCTGGAGAATACGGGTGACCGCCACAGGGAAATAGGACTTGTAATCCCTTTCAAAAGAAAGGAAGGAATAGGTACGCTTTTGAAAATATTTACCCAATAACAGGAAGAAAATAAGACCGCTGAGGCTATCGAAAAACCCACTTCCCCAGTCAAATGAAATTTCAAGGGTACTGCGGAGAAATAGGACCAGTATTCCCAAAGCAATGGGTACATCTATATTGAGATAACGACTCCGGATCCCTTTGTATGCTGATATTAGGTAGTCTTTTCCGGCGTAAAAGACTACAGGTACGGAAAAGGCGAACATAAGCCATCTGAACAGGATTTTGTACTGTTCTAACCAAAACTCATTAACATCAAAATATTCGGGAAATGAGAGGAACATTATATTGCCGAATCCAAATCCCGCTACGCCCAGCTGATAGATGATTTTTTTATCATCTCTGTTCTTTTTTACATCTGAATCGGCCAGGGAGATAGTAGGTTCGTATCCAATTTTTGCGAGGAGTTCAGCGATCTCTTTCAGGGAAATAACCGTAGCAACGAAAGATATCCTAAGGGTCTTTTGGGGAAAGTCGACTTGCGATTGCACCACTCCAGGAGCCAATTTGTGGAGGTTCTCAAGAACCCAGATACAAGAACTACAATGGATGGTGGGGATGAACAGGTTGATGATCTGATGTTTCCCGTCGTTAAATTCGATCAGTTGCTCTGCGATCTCTGTATTTTCCAGAAAATCGAATTTCCCGGGCATCAACTTTGGTGTACTCCCTGCAGCAGACTGCAGATCGTAGTAATATTTGAGATCATTCGAGTCGAAGATCTCATAGACCGTTTTACATCCGTTGCAACAGAAAGCTTTGTCCTGATATAAAATTGTGTCATCATCACAGGGATCCCCGCAATGAAAACAATTCCTGTTATCCATACACTTGTCAAATACCCGGGAGCAAAGATGCGACCTCAGTTGTCGGCAAAAAATGACATTAATCAGTTTTAAAAATACGAAAGTTACATATACGATGTCTGATTAAATGGGTAAAAATCCCAAAAGTACTATGGTGACCTTTATAAATTATCTTACCTTAGAGGGATGAAATTCGTACCTCATGAAGAACAGATGTGAGAACTGTATTGTTAGACAATTCAACTCTTTGCGAGCAATGAGCAAGGAGGAATTAAAACGGGTTTCCGATTCCAAGATTACGAAGACGATCAAGAAAGGGCAAGCTATTTTCGAAGAAGGTGAAAAACTCAATGGTGTCTTTTGTGTTCGTGACGGGGTATCAAAACTTTCCAAGCTCAGTGCCAATGGCAAGGATCAGATCGTAAAACTTGCCAGCAAAGGGGAAGTTATGGGTCAGAGATCTGTAATTGCTGAGGAATCAACAAATCTTAGCGCCGTTGCCGTAAGCGATATGGAGGTTTGCTTTATTCCTAAGGAGGGGATTGTGGATGCACTGCATAAGAATCCGAATTTCACGGTAGAGGTATTGCGTCATATGGCCCACGATTTACGCGAAGCCGATGATGTAATAGTAAATATGTCTCAAAAGACAGTAAAGCAGCGTATCGCGGAAGCTTTTTTATACCTCAGAGACAATTTTGGTGCTGATACTGACGGCTTCCTCAACGTAACCCTGTCTCGTGAAGATATTGCCAATGTGGTAGGTACGGCAACCGAGTCTTGTATCAGGATTATTTCAGAATTTAAGAAAAAGGAATACATCAAAACTTCCGGAAAAAAGATAGGTGTAGTGGATGAAAAGAAGCTGCGAGACCTGGTCGATGGGTTCTAAGTAACACCATTTTTTTCAAGAGTAATTTCCTTCTCCGGGACATCAATTATCGAGTTAACCCTTGCAACCTCCTGTAAACCTGATAAAAGTCATTGTTTCAGCGGAATGTCATTTCTACTTTTATCCCTGTTACTTTAGAAAATTCCTATGAAGCATATCTTATTACCTACGGATTTTTCAAAGAATTCTTGGAATGCCATTGCGTATATCCTTGAATTATTAGAGAAGGAGGAATGTACATTTCATCTACTGAATACCTATACTCCCGTGATACCCAATAGTCGGTTTATGGCATCCAGTCTTCAGGGGAAGGCATTGGAAGATGGCAGTAAAGAAAACTCCTTAAAAGGCTTAAAAGATCTCCTCGAGAGAATCAGGAAATCTTACAGCAATAAATATCACACTTTTAAGATCAGATCGTCTTTTAACATCCTTGTAGAGGAGATCAGAAATATGATTGAGGAAGAAGGTATCGATCTCATTGTAACCGGGACAAAAGGAGCTTCGGGTATCGAAGAGGTATTTCTCGGAAGCAATACTGTTAGGATTATCAAGGCCATCAAGGAGTGTCCAATCCTCACTATTCCGAGAAATTTTAAATATGTTAAGCCTCAGGAAATCGTATTTGCAACTGATTTTAAGCGATATTACAGCAACTCAGAAGTGGCACCCCTTGTAGAACTGGCCAAAAGTTTTAAGGCGACCATCCGCATAGTTTATGTGCAAAATCAAATCAAAGCGTTAACTGAAATACAGCAGTTCAACCTCAATATCCTCAGGAAGTACTTTAAAGGCATAGATCACTATATCCATACGGTGTCAGAGTTGAACACCGTTTCCAAAACTCTGGAGGTCTTCGCTGATGAATTGGATATACACCTGCTGGCCATGTTAAATTATCAGCACAGTTATATGGAGCGAATGACACGGGAACCAGTTGTAAAATCCCTGGCTTTCCACACTCAGGTGCCCCTGCTGGTGATTCCTGAACTCGGGATGAACGGGCCTAAACATTCCAGATCAAAAAAAGAATTACAACTGGCGAAATAAACTACTCATTGATAGGGTAGTCCTCGTAGAAATCCTTAAAGGTTTTGGAAGTGGTGTAGTTATCCGTCAGGACTTTATAGACCATAAAGACAATCATAATCTGCCCGATTACAGTTACATAGAATACCCAATTAAAGGGAAAATTCATCGCGGCCATAATTGTCACGGTCAATAAAACGAGGGTGGTTGCACCAACCCAGAACATTGCGGAATCTTTCATAGCATTTTTATGTAAAAATACTTGATATGTCGGAGACCGGCTGTTAAGGAATTTGCAAAAAAATTGATCCTGCAATATTAGTTTACCCCGGAATCAGTCCAGAATTTTAACTCTTCAGGGATATTTTTTTCTTTTTCCAGCTGAAACGGATTAAAGCCGTTTTTAACAAAAAGGTACCAGGCACTTGATGAAATGGTTGGTGTAATATCGGTATGCTCCCAAAGTTGGTTAGCTCCAAAATTTGTCCCAAAATTAGCAGTGTAAGGGAGTCCGGCCGTGGCAGCATTAGAAGTACTTGAGATAAAGGCTTCCTCCAGATTTAAAATGGTATTTTGCGCATTCCCTTCCTGATCAGCTTCATTGAAGGCCATTGCCATCTGGGCAGTACCTTCTAACCATACAACATCTTTATCATCGTCAAAACAGTATCCGCTGATAAGCTTTTCATGGGTTGTGGAATTCTGAGAGTTGTAGAATCGATGGGCTTTGTTCAATACTTCTTCGGGGAAATCTTCCAGAATCATATACCCCAGAGTGTAAAGGTCTAAAGCGTGATTATAAGCAGGATTTTCGGTGTCCGTTATCAATACCTTATCGTTTACATCCCATCGCTGTTGCTGTAGAAATAAGAGGATCTTTCTATGGAAATCGTCAAATCCCTTTACGGCATTAAAAGCTGTGATGATACCTTCTGTCACTTTAGGGATTAAGGTTCCATCTTCGTTAATACCACCTTTTAATCCACCATCTTCCTCTTGCAATGAACGCAACCAGGTTTCCAGTTCCTGGGCAAGGTTTTCATATCGGTTAGACTGTGTCTTCTCGTGGTAATGATTTACGGCAAGCAGTAACCAGGCGTTATCTCCCATCCAGATTCGCGAACCCTGCTCACCTGAAGTATCACGATATTGGAAAAATCCGCCATTATTTGCGTTGAATTCTGTCTGCAAACGATTATCGAAATAGTCGAGTATCTGTTCTGCACCGGAGAGGTTTCCATCTGCTGTAAAAGCGAGCGCAGCCAATGCATTGTCGTAGAGAGAGACAAAATTGGTGAATTCTGCACTTTCTACCAGGCCATTAGTACCTTGCATATGGTTCATCCACTCGTTTACTTTTTCAGGGCTGGCAGTTGTAGCAACAGGAGTATGTTCTTCCTCAGGGATATCTACAACCAGAACTTCGGGCAGGGGCTGTTCATAGATGGTAGTTACATCCTCCATGCAAGAAACAAGCGTGAGAGATAGTCCCCATAATATTATGTTTTGCGTTTTCATCGTAGGTTAAGTTTTCAGATCCGGACCGCAGTGCAAATCTTTTACTAAATAACTGCAAAGACGAATGTAGAATACCAGTTCCCGACCAACAGCCCAAGATTTTCGTCAAATTTTTGTGCAATGTGTAACTCATCCTGTATTTGTGTTTGTCATCTGTTTCCTACAGAATGGTCAAAAAGGTCTTTTGTGCATTTCACCGATGATTTACCATGGATATTTGCTTAAACATCAGGGGGTAGGCTCATTTTTAATCGGATTTTTCTGCGATTTGTCTCCAACTCGGTAACATTTATCTAAGCTGATTACTTTCAAAATCAAAAAGCTTTGTTATCTTTGGACTGTTGTGTTGGACTTCATTTCGGTGAAGTCGGTGTTGTAAACTAAGAAGTTAGTTACAGCCAATGAAAGGCTTTCCAAGTTGGGAGGCTTTTTTCTTTTCAAGCCAGTGGAAATCATCGTATTATTTTTTTCATTTCCCAAGTTTAATTACCCCCGCTTCTTTTGCTTTGAAATTTTCAGGTCCCTTTAAATTATCGTATTTTTAATCCGATTTTAATGCGATGTATTTATGCCACTTTATCACACTTTAGGGAAGATTCCACATAAAAGACACACAGTCTTCAAAAAGCCTGACGGCAGCCTGTATTACGAGCAATTATTCGGGACCATCGGTTTTGATGGAATGTCCTCCCTCATGTACCATATACACAGACCCACGCAGGTTAAAGAGATTGGAAAATCCCTGGATATCAGCCCGAAAGCTGCTGTTCAGTATCACGTGCAATCGCGTTTGTTGAAAGGCCTCGAACTTCCTCCTGAAGATGATTACCTGATCAGTAGAAAGGTGATCCTATTCAACGGAGATGCGCATATTGGTCTTGCAGCACCCAGGAAGTCGATGACCGATTATTTCTATAAAAATGCGGATGCCGATGAATTGTTGTTCATACACAAGGGTTCAGGAACCTTGAAAACCATGCTGGGAGAGATTCCGTTTGGATACGGAGATTATATTCTGATACCGAGGGGAATGATCTATCAGATTCACTTCGACACTGAAGACAACAGATTGTTGATTACCGAGTCGTATCACCCTATTTATACTCCAAAGCGATATCGAAACTGGTTTGGTCAGCATCTCGAGCACTCTCCATTTTGTGAGCGTGACTTCAGGTTACCCCAGAATTTGACAAGTTATGATGAGAAAGGGGATTTTTTAATAAAAGTAAAGAAGCAAGGGCATTTGCATCAACTGGTCTATGCCACACACCCCTTCGACGTAGTAGGGTGGGACGGATATAATTATCCCTATGCTTTTTCCATACACGATTTTGAACCCATAACCGGACGGGTGCATCAACCCCCGCCTGTACATCAGACGTTTGAGACAAGTGCTTTTGTGGTCTGTTCTTTCTGTCCGAGGTTATACGACTATCATCCTGAAGCCATTCCCGCACCCTATAACCATTCCAATATCGATTCTGATGAGGTACTTTATTATGTTGACGGGGATTTTATGAGCAGAAAAGGGATTGACAAGGGGTATATTTCACTTCATCCGGCTGGAATCCCTCATGGGCCACATCCCGGAACATACGAAGCGAGTATTGGGAAGAAGGGAACAGAAGAACTAGCAGTAATGATAGACACCTTCAGACCTCTTCAGCTTACCCAGGAGGCACTAAACCTCGATGATGGCAAGTATTTCAAATCCTGGCTAGAGTAAGGCATGTTCATGAATTATATAATGTATTATGCCCGCAGCTAATTTTGCAGTCTGTTGGTCAATGTCGAATGCAGGATTCGTTTCAGCTACATCAATACCCAGGAGTTTTCCAGAATTGATCAGTATTTTCAGGCTGGCGTATACTATTTCAGGGCTAAATCCTATCGGGGAAGATGCACTTACGCCAGGGGAAAAGGCTGAGGAAAATCCATCCATATCAATTGTCACATAGAGCTTATCAACTTTTGAAAGGAAAATGTCGAGTGCCTCTTTTACTGTATTGAAATGATGCATGGAAAACTCAGTAAGCGATATGTGTTTTACACCCAATTCACTTGCAGTCTCAAATAATTCAGGAGGATTTGCTTCTTTCCTTATACCCAGACATATGTATTCGAATGACTCCCCATCTGTATCGCAATCCTGGGCGATCTGGAAAAAGGGACTCCCCGAATGATTACCGTTGACATTTGTTCTGAGATCAAAATGGGCATCAAAGTTGATGATCCCAAGCTTCTTTTCTTTGTGAAGCGCCCTTCTTAACCCCCGGTAATGGCCGTAAGCAATATCATGCCCTCCTCCCAAGAGTATCGGAATTCCCCCACTATTTACAAGGGTAGCTGTTTTTTTTGCCAGCATTTCCTGACTCCCTTCTAAATCGCCTTTGGGGCAAAGAATATTTCCTGTATCCACCAATAAGACTTCCTTCTGAAGATGATTAGACAGTTTGCCCAGTTCCTTACGTATAGCATCAGGTCCTTCAACAGCTCCTGGTCGTCCGGAGTTTCTACGAACCCCTTCGTCACAGGCATACCCCAATAGGGCATAAGCAGGTTGGCCCGATGGAAGTTGAAATTCTTCGCTGAGGTCTTTCAAGATCACTTTTTCATGCAGATATTCCTGGCTGTCCGAATTGCGGCCTTTCCAATTTGATTTATCAGGTTTCTTATAAAAATGCTCCATGTTAATCGGCCTCCCCGGCCTAAAAGAGATTGTCAATAATTTTGTCTTCAACTATATTGGGCAGGGTGATCTTTAATTCAGGAGTACGCTTCATTTCCCGTTTGATAGCCGAAAGGGCTTCAGCATTTCTGGCCCAGCTCCTCCTTGCGATTCCATTGTTTACATCGTAAAAGAGCATATTTCTGATCCTCCTGTCACACTCTTCGCTTCCGTCGAGAACCATCCCGAAACCACCGTTGATCACTTCTCCCCAGCCCACTCCACCACCATTGTGGATAGATACCCAGCTGGCTCCTCTGAAGCTGTCACCTATTACATTTTGTATGGCCATATCTGCCGTAAACCTGCTGCCGTCATAAATATTACTGGTTTCCCGGAATGGAGAATCTGTTCCACTCACATCGTGGTGGTCACGTCCCAAGACTATCGGTGCTGAGATTTGTCCTTTCCTGATCGCCTCATTAAAGGCGAGGGCAATCGCCATCCTGCCTTCGGCGTCAGCATACAATATTCTGGCCTGAGAGCCCACAACCAGTTTGTTTTGTTCGGCTTGTTCAATCCACAAAATATTGTCCTGCATTTGTTGGCTGATCTCTTCGGGTGCCTCATCCTGAATTTCCTTCATTACCTCCAGGGCTATTGTATCCGACTTATGAAGGTCTTGGGGATCGCCTGAGGTGCACACCCACCTGAACGGACCAAATCCGTAATCAAAACACAGCGGGCCAAGAATATCCTGTACATAAGAAGGGTATCTGAAATCGATTTTATTTTTGGCCATTACATCTGCCCCGGCTTTTGATGCTTCAAGAAGAAATGCATTGCCGTAATCAAAGAAATATGTCCCTTTCCGTGCATGGGCATTAATCAGGGTCACCTGCTTTCTTAGGGATTCCTGTACTTTGGATTTAAACAGATCAGGATCATCAACCATAAGGGTATTTGCCAGTTCAAAAGACAATCCCGCAGGGTAATATCCTCCTGCCCAGGGGTTGTGAAGGGAGGTCTGGTCTGATCCCAGGCTCACATAAATATCCTCTTCAAGGAACCGTTCCCAGACATCGACCACATTTCCCACGTATGCCAGGGAAACTACTTCCGAATCATCCATTGCTCTTTGTGTACGCCTGACGAGTTCAGGCAGGGAAGTATAAATTTCGTCTACCCAGCCCTGTTGATGTCTTTTATTGGCAGCTGCCGGATTTACCTCCGCACAAACGGTGATGCATTGAGCGATATTTCCGGCTTTGGGTTGAGCCCCGCTCATCCCGCCTAACCCTGAGGTCAGGAATACTTTACCATTGGGTGTCTCTCCCTTACGGAGGACTTTCCGAAAGGCATTCATCACGGTGATCGTTGTGCCGTGCACAATTCCCTGCGGTCCTATGTACATATAGGAACCCGCTGTCATCTGGCCGTACTGGGTAACCCCAAGGGCGTTGAATCGTTCCCAGTCGTCTGGTTTGGAATAATTCGGTATCATCATCCCATTTGTGACGACCACTCTGGGGGATTCTTTTGTAGATGGAAATAGACCCATAGGATGGCCCGAATACATATGCAGGGTTTGTTGCTCAGACATAGTGGCAAGGTATTTCATGGTAAGCAGATACTGTGCCCAGTTCTGAAATACGGCACCATTCCCGCCATAAGTGATCAGCTCATCGGGGTGCTGGGCCACGGCAGGATCCAGGTTATTCTGTATCATGAGCATAATAGCTGCCGCCTCGGTGGTTTTTGCGGGGTAAGCAGAAATAGGCCGGGCATATATGGGGTATTTCGGTTTAAATCGGAACATATAGATACGCCCGTATTTCAATAATTCCGCCGCAAATTCTCCTGCCAGTTCTTTATGCCAGGCTTCTGGAAAGTAACGCAACGCATTTTTCACGGCAAGGCGTTTCTCATCTTCAGATAGAATCTGCTTTCGCGATGGTGCATGGCTTACATCATCCCCTAATTCCCTTTTTGAAGGTAATGTAGTTGGAATACCCTGAAGGATGTCCGCTTTAAACAAATCTATGTCGTACGTTTCTGATGCCTTCATTGTTCTATTTTAGAATATACAATGTTTCCCTTTTTAACGGTATAGCTGGGTTTTAGACTCCCCTGTTGATACAATATTTCTC
>JABDQK010000227.1 GCA_013042255.1 Flavobacteriaceae bacterium
GCTTCCTATATTTGCAGCCGCTAAGGAGGAATGGCAGAGTGGTCGAATGCGGCAGTCTTGAAAACTGTTGAGGGTCACACCTCCGGGGGTTCGAATCCCTCTTCCTCCGCAAAAGAAAACCCGCAACAGATGTTGCGGGTTTTTTATTCCCTGAAGCCTCTGAAGCTTGCTTCAGCAAGGCGAAAGGGAATAAAAAAGCAACCAAGCGCAGCTTGGTCAGGGTTTTTATGCTTGCCCCGGATTTCCTTTATAGGGATCAACGCAGTTAATCCTATCTAAAACTTATAAACTACTCCCAAACTATACGAGCCATTGCTACTCCTGAAGGTAAGATCAAAATGCTCTTCCATATAGGGTGTAGTAAATAAATAGGTGCTTCCAATTCCAACGATAGCCCCGGCGACAACATCCCAGCCGTCATGCCTGTCGTTCAATCCTTCCAATCTGCTATAACCCACATAACAAGCCACTAAATAGGCAGGAATTCCATACTCCCATCCGTAGCGCCTTTGTAGAAAAGAGGCGCCCTGAAAGGCAAAAGAAGTATGTCCGGAGGGAAAGGCATGGCCGTCAGTACGTCCTTCTGGACGGGGTTTATCAATGGCGTATTTTAAGATCCAGGTCGCGGTGAGATTGGCGCCAACCGATTTGCTCAATTGCCAAAATCCTTCTTTGTCGTTTTTAGCAATTATAGTGATCAATGAAACCGCAGTAGGAGCGTATTGTGCATAGTCGCCAAACCTTTCAACACTGGTTTCAACAGCTAATTCTTTTGGAGAATCATCTACTTGACAAAGTGCTGAATTGACAAAGAAAACTAGAATTGACCCAATGAGCATTGATTTCATACCGAGAACAGTTTGGTTAGACAAAGGATTGAGATTGCATATGTTTTCAGTTTACGCCAAAATTGAAATGCAAATAAATCCAGAGTATTTTTTTCTCGGATATCAGTATTATTATCAAGTTATTGTTATGAAGATAGTTAAAATAATGCAACGCGTCTGCGTTGCGGTTCTTCATGGCAGGACCTCCCCACCCGGATACACGAGCGAAGTGAGTGAATCCCATTGCAGGGAAATTCTCTCTTTTATTCCAATGCTTGTCCCGGATTTCCTATAAAGGATCAACGCAGTTAATCTCCCGAACCACTTTTTATAGCATTCCTACTTCTTGAGATTTTTCTTGAAAGTGCTGTACAATCGAAGTCGACATCTGTAATCAATCAACAGCTTGTCGAAACAGAAATTTCACGATTAGATAGTCAGATATTTTGAAAACGATTTTCGTTGTACAATCCATATTGAAATCCTGATTGTATTGTGCAGTACTCTGGTTTAATTTATGATTGGGGTGGGGTTAGGAACCCCGGAAATTCTGGATTCATGAATTGGATGTCAGTTGGCAGTAAGCAGCCTCATGAGGCGAACAATCCGAACTGCAAAGAATGTACAGTGGACAATAGTCAATTTGATGAATACGATCAAAAGCTTACCTCTCAAAGGTCAGCAAAATGAATCCTTAATTAGGATCACAATTCGTAAAGTTAGGTTTAGGAAGCGTCCATTGTGGAGTGTTTATGCTAAACTCACTACAGTCTACTACATTATTTACATTCCAGCTACTCAGATCTTGGTTAAATTGTGTTTCATAAAACATGCGGGCCATATCCACAACATTGCTTACGTCCCATGAACTGATATCCTGATTGAACTGACTCAAGTAGAACATATCGGCCATGCCGGCAACGCCACTGACATTCCAGGAACTGATATCCTGATTAAAGGGTGTTTTATAGAACATACCATACATTCTAGAAACACTACTTACATCCCAATTCCCTATAGGTTGGTTAAATGATGATTCGTAAAACATTGCATACATATTTGCAACTTTACCTACATTCCACCTACTGATGTCATGGTTGAAAGGTGAGGAAGAAAACATCCCTTCCATACTAGTTACGTTACTAACGTCCCAATTCCCTATAGGACGGTTGAATTGTGATCGTAAAAACACCCAATTCATAGAAGTAACTCCACTCACATTCCAGGAACTAATATCCTGGTCAAAAGGCGAATCAGTAAACATAAAACTAATAGAAGTGACATTACTAACATCCCAGGAACTAATATCTTGATTAAAAGGTGTATTAATAAACATGTCGCTCATATCCGTCACATTGCTTACATCCCAGGAACCAATATCTTGATTGAAAGGTGTGCCAATAAACATTCCCTTCGTATTTGTGACATTACTCACATCCCAGGAGCTAATGTCCTGATTAAATGGGGTTATATAGAACATATAGGACATATCTAAAACATGGCTAACATCCCACGAACCAATGTCTTGATTGAATGTAGTTTCATAAAACATTGATTGCATGTCTGTGACATTGCTTACATCCCAATTCCCTAAAGGTTGATTGAAGGCGGATCCTCTAAACAACCCTTGCATATTAATAACGCTACTTACATCCCATGAGTTTATATTCTGATTGAATGGTGATTTCTGCCCAAATCTTGAATCATGGAACATATAAGACATGTCCGTTACATTACTAACATCCCATGAGCCGATGTTCTGATTGAATGGTTTATTAAGGAAGAGCAAGCTCATATCGGTAACTTTGCTCGTACAAACCCGGGTTACATCTTCCCCATCCTCTACCATCCTTCGTAACATGACTTCGTCTACAATAGTATATGTAGTACCGTTGATCTTAAAGGTATCCCCTACCTTTCCCGAAGGATCACATTTTATGGTTACACCATTCGGGTCCAGGTAGATGGGATTTACTTCGTCATCCCTGGAACAGCTTAGGATCAGAGACATGGTCAGCAAGAAGGGAAGTATTTTGAGAAATAGCTTCATTGGCATTAATTAGGATCACAATTCGTAAAGTTAGGTTTAGGAAGCGTCCAATTTGGTGTGTTGTCGCTAAAAAGTTCACATTGGGTTACATTATTTACATTCCAGGAACTTATATCTTGATTAAATTGAGAATCCCTGAACATTTCATCCATATTATATACATTGCCAGTATCCCAGTCACTGATATCCTGATTAAATTTTGAATTTGAAAACATTCCATACATATCTCTGACGCTGCTTACATCCCAGTCCTCAATGTTCTGATCGAAGGTAGAAAAACTAAACATCCCAAACATATTGGTCACATTGCTCACATCCCAGGTGCTGATGTCCTGGTTGAATTGAGTGAAACTAAACATCTGGTTCATATCCTCAACATGACTCACATCCCAGGCACTGATATCCTGGTTGAAAGGTGAAGCGGTGAACATACTACCCATATTGGTTACATTGGTTATATCCCAGGCGCTGATATCTTGATCGAAGAGAGAAGCCAAGAATAAAGTCTGCATATTAGTTACATTACTTACATCCCAGGAGCTGATGTCCTGGTTGAATTCGGTGTTGAAAAACAAATCCTCCATATTGGTCACCTTGCTTGTGCAAACGGTAGTAACATCAGCACCCTGTTCGACCATAAACCGAAGCATGGTTTCATCTACAACCGTGTAAGACACACCATTAACTTCATAAGTGTCGCCCACATTGGCCGATGGATCGCATTTAATTGTGATGCCATTAGTATCAAGGTAGATAAGGGCTACTTCGTTTTCCGTGGAACAGCTTGGTACCAGAAATATGGTAAGCAAGAAGGGTAATATTTTATGAAATATCTTCATTGGCATTAATTCGGATCACAATTCGTAAAGTTTGGTTTAGGGAGTATCCATTGGGGGGTGTTATAACTAAATCTTTCACATCTCGTAACATTGCTAACATTCCAAACACTGAGATCCTTGTTTAATGCCGAATAGGCAAACATTTCACTCATGTCAGTAACACTGCTCACATCCCATGCACTAATATTTTGGTTAAAACTTGAACCACTAAACATATAACGCATATTGGTCACCTTGCTCACATTCCAATTTCCTATGGGTTGATTAAACGATGATCCAAACATGTTTTCCATATTGGTCACATTGCTCACATTCCAATCCCCTATGGGCTGGTTAAATTCAGATCCAAACATATGACTCATAGTGGTCACATTGCTAACATCCCAACTACCGATTTCCTGATTGAAACTTCCTGCCAACATAAAATTCATATAAACAACACTACTCACATTCCAATTCCCTATAGGCTGGTTAAACACCGAAGCATGAAACATATAGTTCATATTGATAACATTACCCACATCCCAGGAGCTAATATCCTGATCAAAAAGAGAAAAACTAAACATATTACCCATATTAGTCACATTTCGTACATCCCAGTTACTGATATCCCGGTTGAACAAGGATCCGGAGAACATATAACTCATATTCGTAACACTACTCACATCCCAGGAACCGATATCCTGGTTAAAAGGCACCTTTTCTATATAATTCACCTGAACACTACTAAACATTCTTGACATATCCGTAACGCTACTTACATCCCAATTCCCAATGGGTTGGTTGAAACTTGAAACAGCAAACATTCTCGACATGTCCGAAACCTTACCCACATTCCAATTCCCAATAGGTTGGTTAAATTGTGAGCCAAAAAACATATAATTCATAGTGGTTGTATTGCTGACATCCCAGGCATTGATGTCCCGGTTGAATTGAGAATATTCAAACATGTAGTCCATGGTAGTAACGTTGCTTACATCCCAGGAACTGATATTGGGATTAAGAGAAGTATCTGAGAACAGACTACTCATATCCGTAACTTTGGTAGTACACACTGTTGATACATCTTCTCCGCTATTGACCATTGCTCTCAAAGCGGTTTCATCCACGATGGTATATAATACCCCGTCAATAACACCTTTGTCTCCAATATTTGCCCATTCATAACTATTTACGGTTATCCCGTTGGTATCCAGGTAAACAGGGGAGGGAGTGGGACAGCCATATTCATCAACCGCTTGTCCCTGGGGAGTATCGATACACAGGTCGATATTGTCCGTTACCCCGTCCCCGTCCGTGTCTTTCTGGGAATCGGAGCAACCGTTTTCATCTGCCATTTCCCCCATAGGAGTATCCGGACAGCTATCTGCCAGGTCTAACACTCCGTCAAAATCCGTATCCCTCTGTGAATCTGAACATCCGTTTTCATCAACTTCTTCCCCTTCCGGTGTATTATTGCAAATATCCAGATCATCGGTAACCCCGTCCTTATCTGTATCTACTTTCTCAAGGACGCAGGTGATGATCTTATCAGAATCCATGATAATAGAGACAGGGTTATCCGTGCTTTGAATACTTCCTGTCCACTCCACAAATCCATAGCCATAATTCGGCCTTGCTTCAATGGTGAAAGTACTTCCTTCATTATAGGTTTCGATCAATCCGGAAATATAGCCTGTCAAGCCGTATACCCTACCAGCGTCTGCAGGAGATACCGAAATACTTAAGGTGAATTTTTTCATTGAAACCTCCTCATCCGAATCCTTGGAACAGCCCAATAACAGAAAGACAAGTACTAGTATGTATATTTTTTGAAGTTTCATAGCAACTTTTTGATCTAATTAAGGATCAACTAATAAAGTTATCTCACACCTCAGATTTAATCAATGATTTTTGTCATAATGCCTTGAGATTTTTCCATATGATCTCAATGTAATAATCGACAAAAGACACGATTTGAAGGATGAAGTACAGGGCCGTAAACAACTGGTTCATCATATCGATTCCAAAGCTATTCCCAGGTCGAAAATTTGCTTCAACTCATCGAAACTGTGAAAAATTGTTAGGGCGACTTTACATTTTGAACCACTCATCGATATTTTGAAAAAAAAACCTGTGAAAAATTCATAATACATTCACAGTGACTCTTGCGAAATTTATCCTGATGAACCCCAATATCTTACCTTATGAAGAATTCTACTCTCAGTTTAAAATTAGTAG
>JABDQK010000230.1 GCA_013042255.1 Flavobacteriaceae bacterium
GGGATAGTGTCTGTAAGCAGATCGGCATGTCCCCAGGACTGTCTTTCTTCCTCCGTCAGCGCCATTACCTTTAGCGGCACTGCGTCGATGTTTTCAATCGGGGTTGATACGATATTTATACTGCCGCATCCAACCGTCAACAAAGCAACACTCCAAAAGGCAGCCTGTATTTTCATTTTCTTTATCATCTCAATCATCTTAATGTATTTTACTGTAATAATTTCCTTTATTAGGCACCCGGATAACCTCAACACATCCGCGGTCGGCCATGGTTACATAGACAGTTTTTCCGTCCTTTCCTCCAAATGCCAGGTTCGAAGGGTTTTTACCCTTCAGCTTTATTTCTTTAAGCAATTTTCCTTCCGGGGAAACCATCACTACGGTTCCTTTTCCGTATCGCGTGATAAGCAAATTCCCTTTTTCATCGCATCTCATCCCATCGAGACCAAAATCTTCAAATTGAATCAAAAGTCTTTTATCGGAAACGGTTCCATCGGGCAGAATGTTGTATTTCCAGACTTTTCTTTGAACCGACTCATTTACATAGAGGAATTTGCCGTCCGGACTCACCTCTATCCCATTGGTCGTTCCCATACCGGCCTCTAGTAAAACCAGCTTCCCGGCAGTAGGAACCATCCAGAGATTTCCGGTATTTTTTTCCCAGTTGGGATCGCTGAGGTATATGATACCGGCATCTGAAAGTGCCAGATCATTGGGCTGGTTCATCTCAGGCCCATCAACCCAAACTTCCGGGGTCCTTGAACCATTCTTCACCCTGTATACCTTATGTCCGGCATAATCGGCTATGTACATATGCTGTTCTTTATCAAAGCGTATGCCATTTCCAATGCTGCCATCCGGGAGGTGAAGGTATACCTCTGCCCCTCCTTTCTCATTTACCCTTCCTACAGTTCCCTGCTCCTGATAATTTACCGCAAAGAGCATCCCTGTACCATCTACAGCCGGACCTTCAATTCCTTCAGTAAAACTAAACTCAGGGGTAAGGTCTGTGCTTTGAAAGGCGCAGGAAGTACCGCACAAGCCTATTAGTAAGAACCCTAGTAGGAAGTAATTATGAGAATATTTCATCAAAAGAATAGGTGTTTTTAAGGCGCACACCTTTTTCAGTGTGCTGAAGGGTACAGATCTCGTTGTGAGCGTCGTGTTCCAGAAATAAATAAAAATTCTCATCTGCTGCCTTGTTGAGGAATACCTCTTTTTCAGGGAGAGTAAGCAGAGGACGTGTATCATAGCCCATCACATAAGGCAGTGGTATATGTCCCACGGTAGGCAGAAGGTCGGCCATAAAAACAAGCGTTTTCCCTTTGTACTTAATATGGGGGATCATTTGCTTGTCTGTATGCCCGTTAACGTATAATATATCGAAATTCAATTCAGGGGATGATCCAAAAGCGGATTCGGGCATTTCCACAAAAGAGAGTTGCCCACTTTCCTCCATGGGAAGCAGGTTTTCTTTGAGAAAAGATGCCTTTTCCCTGGCATTGGGTTCTGTGGCCCATTTCCAGTGGGGTTGATTGGTCCAGAAAACAGCATTTTTAAATGCGGGTTCGTATCCCGTTCTGTCGGCATTCCACTGAACGCTGCCCCCACAGTGGTCAAAATGCAGATGGGTCATAAAGACATCTGTAATATCGTCGCGATGAAATCCGGCTTTTTTCAGGGAGGCGTCGAGCGAATGATCACCCCAGCGGTAGTAATAGCTGAAGAATTTATCCGATTGCTTGTTCCCCATTCCGGTATCAATCAGGATAAGCCTGTCTCCTTCTTCAATAAGGAGGCATCTCGCCGCTATATCGATCATGTTGTTGCTATCCGAAGGATTTGTTTTGCTCCATAGGGATTTCGGTACTACACCGAACATAGCCCCACCGTCTAATTTAAAATTTCCCGCTTCTATAGGATACAACTTCATGAAATCAATAAAACAGGGCGCAAATTAAGAAAAGAGTGACCGATTACATCGATTGAGCAGATATTTTAACAATTCATTGAGCATACTCACTCTGTA
>JABDQK010000232.1 GCA_013042255.1 Flavobacteriaceae bacterium
GACATGGACAGGCTCGATTACTTGAAAAGGGATAGTTTTTACACCGGGGTGGCAGAAGGGAATATTAATGCAGAGCGGCTGATCACCATGCTGAACGTGGTAGACGGATCCCTTGTGGTGGAAGAGAAGGGTATCTATTCCGTTGAAAAATTTCTGATGGCCAGGAGGTTTATGTACTGGCAGGTCTATCTCCACAAGACCGGTATTGTTGCAGAACAACTCCTGATCAGGGTGTTGCGGAGAGCGAGGGAAGTCCATGCCAATGACGGTAGCCTTCCGGCCAGTGAATCTCTGCGGTATTTCCTAGCAAATGAGGTGGGACGAGGGAATTTCACACCTGAAATCTTATTGAAATTTTCTTCTCTCGATGATGTAGATATACTTTCTGCCCTGAAAGCATGGCAACACCATCCTGATTTTGTACTCTCCGAATTAAGTAAAATGATCCTCAACCGTGAATTGCTTAAAATAAAGGTGAAGAATAGGGAGGTGTCAGATAAGAAGTTCGAGAAAATAAAATCCGACTGCAAATCGGTCTATCAACTCAGCGATAAAGAGGTTGCATACTTTGTATTTAAAGGGGCTATTGAAAACAGGGCCTATAACAGGGAGAAAGAGAACATCAATATACTGATGGCGAATTCCAGGACCATAGATGTGGCAAAGGCCTCGGACCATCTCAATCTGGACGCCCTGTCCAAAACCGTAACCAAGTATTATATGTGCTATCCAAAGAAAAGCGTTACGTAATTTTTCTTACTTTTGTGCGATCAAATCCTTAGACCAAAAAGTTAGCTTTTGAAATTCACAGCCAGTCAGATTGCAGGGATCCTAGAAGGTGAGGTTCACGGTAACCCTGAAATATCTGTCCACAAGCTTGCGAAAATAGAGGAAGGAGTTGAAGGGTCGCTTACTTTTCTGGCCAATCCCAAGTATACACACTATATATACAGTACAGAGGCTTCAATCACCATCGTAAACAGAGATTTTCAACCCGAACAGGAACTGAATACCACGCTTATTAAAGTAGATGATGCCTATAAATCATTCTCAAAGCTTCTCGAATTTTACAATAATGTTAAGCATAACAAAGTAGGTATAGAAGAACCTGTATTTCTTTCCGAATCAGCATCTTACGGAGAGGACTTTTACCTGGGGGCTTTTTCTTATCTCGGGAATAATGTAAGGATCGGGAGGAATGTAAAGATTTTTCCAAATGTGTACGTAGGGGATAATGTAACGATAGGTGACAATGTCATGATTTATTCCGGAGCTAAAATCTACTCAGAATCTGTTGTAGGTAATGGTTGTGTGATACACAGTGCGGTAATACTCGGGGCAGATGGATTTGGATTTACCCCTAACAACAATGGGGAATATTCCAAGGTTCCACAGACCGGAAATGTCATTCTTGAAGACAATGTTGAGATCGGAGCGGGCACAACCATAGACAGGGCTACTTTGGGATCCACTATTTTGAGAAAAGGAGTTAAATTAGATAATCAGATTCAGATTGCTCATAATGTAGAAATTGGCGAGCATACTGTAATCGCAGCTCAGACGGGAGTTGCGGGCTCTACTAAAATCGGAAAAAACTGTTTGATTGGCGGACAGGTTGGGATCGTGGGGCACATCACAATAGGTGACCGGGTGAAGATTCAGGCACAGTCTGGGATTATTCGAAATATAAAAGACGATGAAGTATTGCAGGGATCCCCTGCCTTGAATTACGGAGAATTTAATAAATCATATGTTCACTTTAAAAACCTTACCAAATTGGTGGGTAGAATTGTTGAACTGGAAAAAAATAACGGAGAATAACGTATATGGTGAAACAACGAACCATTGCTAAAGAAGTAGAATTAACCGGGGTAGGACTACATACGGGTGAGAACGTCACAATGAAATTCCTGCCGGCGCCGGTTAATCATGGATATGCTTTTAAACGTGTCGACCTTGAAGGGGAACCAATCATAGAGGCCGATGCCAATTATGTTATCAATACTCAGCGGGGAACGAACCTTGAAAAACGAGGAGTAAAAATTCAGACTTCGGAGCATGTCCTGGCGGCTCTTGTAGGCCTGGAGATTGATAATGTTATTATCGAACTCGATTCGCCTGAGCCTCCCATAATGGATGGATCTTCTAAATATTTTGTTGAAGCTCTTGAAAAAGCAGGTATTGTTGAACAGGATGCAGAGAGGGAAGAATACATTGTAAAAGAGGTGATCAGCTATAAGGACGAGGCCACTGGAAGCGAAATTACAGTGATCCCTTCAGAGGAATACCAGGTCACTACTATGGTGGATTTCGGCACCAAAGTACTGGGGACCCAGAATGCAACCCTGGAAAGGCTATCGGATTTTAAAAAGGAAATCGCAGACGCCAGAACGTTCAGCTTCCTGCATGAACTTGAAATGCTTCTTGAAAACGGACTTATCAAAGGGGGAGATCTTAACAATGCTATCGTATATGTAGACAAGGAGATATCCGAATCTACCATGAAAAAGCTGGAAAAGGCTTTTAAGAAGAAAAAACTCTCTGTAAAGCCTAACGGGATCCTCGATAACCTTACCCTTCATCAACCCAATGAAGCTGCCCGGCACAAGCTGCTTGACGTGATAGGCGATCTCGCGCTTACCGGAACCCGAATAAGGGGGAAGGTAATTGCAAATAAACCAGGCCATTACGTCAACACCCAGTTTGCAAAAAAACTCAGCAAGATCATCAAATTGGAAAAGCGTAACAGCGTTCCCAAATACGATCTCAATGCTCCACCATTGATGGACATCCATCAGATCATGGCCATGCTGCCGCACCGACCACCTTTTTTATTGATCGATCGCATCCTTGAATTGTCTGAAACCCATGTTGTTGGGATGAAAAATGTTTCCATGAACGAACCGTTTTTCGTAGGGCATTTTCCCGGAGCACCCGTAATGCCGGGGGTATTGCAAGTTGAAGCCATGGCGCAAACCGGTGGGATCCTCGTATTGAGTACGGTTCCTGACCCTGAGAATTACCTGACCTTCTTTATGAAGATCGACAATGTAAAGTTTAAACAGAAAGTACTTCCGGGAGATACCTTGATCTTCCACTGTAGCCTTATCACACCCATCAGAAGAGGAATTTGTCACATGCAGGCTTATGCCTACGCCAATAATAAACTGGTTTGTGAGGCAGAAATGATGGCGCAAATAGCGAAAAAGAAATAAAATGAATCAACCGCTTGCTTATATCCATCCCGGTGCAAAAATTGCAAAGAACGTGGTGGTAGAACCATTTACAACTATCCACAATAATGTCACCATTGGCGAGGGCACCTGGATCGGGTCTAATGTCACTATCATGGAAGGGGCAAGGATCGGAAAAAATTGTAATATTTTCCCAGGGGCTGTGATTTCCGCTCCTCCTCAGGACCTGAAGTACAAAGGGGAGGAAACAACGGTGGAAATTGGAAATAATACTACGATCAGGGAATGTGCCACGATAAATAAAGGTACCTCCGACCGCATGAAAACGGTCATCGGGAAGAATTGTCTTATCATGGCCTACTGTCATATTGCTCACGATTGCTTTGTAGGGAATAATTGCATTTTTTCCAATAACTCTACCCTGGCAGGGCATGTTACCATAGGGGAAAATGTGGTCCTTGCCGGCCTTGTGGCTGTGCACCAATTCGTATCCATTGGCCAACACGCCTTCGTCACCGGGGGATCATTGGTTCGGAAAGATGTTCCTCCTTTTGTTAAAGGAGCCAGAGAGCCAATGTCTTATGTTGGGATTAATTCTGTAGGACTTCGCCGTAGAGGGTTTAAGGCAGAAAAAATCCGTGAGATCCAGAACATTTACCGGATATTATATCAGAAAAATTATAATAACTCCCAGGCCGTACAGATCATTGAAGCCGAAATGGAAGCAACTCCTGAACGAGATGAAATTTTACAATTTATCAGGGACTCTCAAAGGGGAATTATGAAAGGATATTTCAGTACCAATTAAAATTTATGGCAAATACATCAGATATCAGAAAAGGATTGTGCATCAGGTACAATAATGACATATACAAGATAATTGAATTCCTTCATGTAAAGCCGGGGAAAGGACCGGCATTCGTCAGAACTAAATTAAAGAGTGTCACTACGGGCAAGGTGTTAGACAATACCTTCTCTTCCGGGCATAAAATTGAAGATGTAAGGGTGGAAACCCGGAGTTATCAATTTCTTTATGCGGATGGGTCTACCTACCATTTCATGAATACGGACGATTACAACCAGATCGCCTTGCAGGAAAGCGCCCTGGACGCTCCGCAATTATTAAAAGAAGGAGAAGTAGTGACCATCATGTTCAATACAGAAGACAGTATGCCTCTCTCTGTAGATATGCCTGCAAGTGTTATACTGGAAGTGACACATACAGAACCCGGTGTAAAAGGAAATACAGCAACGAATGCTACTAAACCGGCGACTGTCGAGACCGGAGCTTCGGTAAATGTTCCGCTTTTTATCAATGAAGGAGATAAGATCAAGATTGATACTGAGAAAGGAAACTATATGGAGCGCGCCAAGGAATAAGACCACAATATGAAATTTTCACAACCTCAGACACTAAAACAAATCGCATCTCTCCTGGGGATAGAATTTGTAGGAGCAGACGATTTCCAGGTACTGGGAATGAATGAAATACATGTAGTGGAACCTGGAGATATTGTATTTGTAGACCATCCGAAATACTACGACAAGGCTTTAAATTCCAAAGCAACCATTATCCTGATAAATAAAAAGGTAGATTGTCCTGAAGGGAAAGC
>JABDQK010000240.1 GCA_013042255.1 Flavobacteriaceae bacterium
CTGATCCTACAATCGCAATGTTCTTGGGGCTTTGAGCCATAAATTTTCAGGTAGACCAATTAAAGATGATAAAAGTAAGAAATTATCATCAGAGCGCTTCTTATGATTTTATTATACCCTTAACGCACTAATGTTTAACTTTTAAATATTTTTGTTAAACAATCGATAATATGACACATATTGATCTCGAATATATAAATAACCTGGATTCACGATTCAGGGCAAATTTTATAAACAGTCTTACGGGTTACAAGTCGTGCAACCTCATTGGAACTTGTTCTGCAAAGGGGGAAGCGAATCTTGCTATCTTTAGTTCACTGATGCATATAGGCAGTTCGCCAGCACTATTGGGATTTGTTCTTCGTCCCCTGACGGTGCGCCGGGATACTTTTGAAAATATTAAACAAACAGGGCTATTCACCGTAAATCAGGTTGCTTCGGACTTTCTAGAACGAGCACATCAGACGGCGGCTAAATACCCTCTGGAAGATTCGGAATTCAAAGCAGTGGGCTTAAATGAACAATATCTCGATGGTTTTAAAGCTCCTTATGTAGCGGAAAGCCAAATCAAGATTGGATGCAGCTACAAAAACCATTACCTCCTGGAAGAAAACGGTTGTATCCTGGTAATCGGGGCTGTTGAGCACATTTATTTTCCTGATCATATTCAGCACACGGACGGTTTTCTAGAATTGGATAAAATCAACACCATGGCGGCCATGGGCCAGGACGGATATGCTCTACCCAAATTTTTAGGCCGGTTGTCATATGCAAGGCCGGAATCTAAACCGCATTTTATCAAAAATGGCGCATAAGAAACTTAGCCTCCCCGAAAAAATCTGTGTCCGATGTGGCCGCCCTTTCAGCTGGAGGAAGAAATGGGAAAGAGACTGGGCAGAAGTAAGGTATTGCGGTGAGAGATGTCGCAGAAATAATCATAAACTAAAAAAATGAAATCATTAGTCTGGTTCAGAAACGATCTGCGTGTCGCAGATAACGCTTCCCTGCGAAAGGCTTGCCAAGGTGACAGCGTTATAGCAGTATATTGCATAGACCCTGCCCTTTTTGAAACAGGTCCCTATGGTTTCAGGAAGATGGAGAAATACAGGGCGAAATTCCTTCTTCAAACCCTGGGGGACCTTAAAAAAAACCTCGCCTTACTCAATATCAGTTTATTGATCTACCCCCGGAAAGCAAAAGACGTAATTCCGGATTTGATAGAGAAATACGAAATAGACCGTGTCTGCTTACAAAAAGAATGGACCAGGGACGAGTTAAAAGAATTATCAGAAGTAAGGGAAAAATGCTCAGAGAATATCGAATTTATTGAGGCCTATAATCAATTTCTCTTTCATCCGGAGGATATTCCCTTTAAGAATATGTTAGATCTCCCCGATATCTTTACACAATTCAGAAAGCAATGTGAAAAAAACTCAAGGGTTAGGGATTGTCTAGACGTACCAGGGGCCAAAGGTCCGGAGAATACGCTCTCGGAATCCACCCCACTTCCCGAATTAAAGGATCTGGGTTTCTCCCCTTTTGAGCCTCATCCACATACTGCTTTTCCATTTCGGGGGGGAGAAAATGCAGCCCTTGCAAGAATTGAAGAATATTTTTGGGAGACCAAAAAACTGGCTTACTACAAAAAAACAAGAAATGGCTTGCTGGGTAAAGATTACAGTTCAAAACTTTCCCCCTGGCTTGCCAATGGTAGTTTATCGCCCAGGACGATCTACCGGGAAGTCAAAAGATTTGAAAAAGAAATTAAAAAAAATCAGGATACCTACTGGCTCATCTTTGAGCTGATCTGGAGGGATTATTTTAAATATGTTTCCTTAAAATACGGCAACGTTATATTTCAACTGGGAGGTATACTGAAGAAGGATTATCCCTGGAACAACTCCGAGGTAGCCAGAACATCCTGGATTAATGGCATTACCAGTGAACCTTTTGTAAATGCCAACATGATTGAATTGGCAAAAACAGGATGGATGAGTAACCGTGGGAGGCAAAACGTTGCTTCTTTCTGGGCAAAGGAACTGAAACAGGACTGGAGGATAGGCGCTTCCTATTTTGAAGCGATGCTGATCGATTATGACGTTCACAGCAACTGGGGCAACTGGATGTACAACAGTGGGGTAGGTAACGATCCCAGAGATAGAAAATTTAATATTCAGAGACAGGCAGGGATGTACGACCCCCAGGGTAAATTCCAGAATCG
>JABDQK010000242.1 GCA_013042255.1 Flavobacteriaceae bacterium
CCTCCGACAAAGTGGGCGGCAGCCACATAGTGGATGATCATCATACTGCCCGGAAGTTCGCGGAAGGGATCCATGACAAGGGCCATTGCTCCCGCATCAGACATAAAGTCGACTCCTTTTAAGATCAGGAAGAATCCAAGAGCTGCGCGTATCATATCGAGCCCGTAATACGTATGGGCATTGGCCCATTTATTCCATGCCTTTATTGTTCCCATTACGCCTAAATTTAAATGATTACCATGTTTAAGGTACTCATTATTAGGCAGATCACAAAACATCGCCAGGGCTATTCTCCTGCTTTGGAAAGGGAAATTTTATCTGGTTCTAGTTACTTTCTGTACTTTCTCCGGAGCTTTTTCAGCTGTAATAAAAGTTGTTTTAAATCGGATTCTCAATTGTGGCCAGCCTGAAATTGAAAAACCCCCTGACAATGATCACACAGGGGGCCTTACTCTGATTTGGGGCAATGCCTGGGGCTCCACCACCATTATTTATTAAAAACTTTCGATTAACAAAAACAATAAAATAAACTTGTTGCAGAACTTCCAACAGACCCTGCGGTCTGGGTTAATCCTTGAAACTAGCTTAATTAAATCACCATTAATCGATTATTTAATAATATCATGAGAATATATCTGCGGCATTAAATGCCCCCAGTCTCCTACAATTCCTGAAACCGATACATTGCCAACAGGCAAAGGAGTAGTGCTAAAAGAGGCAGATGGATACGTCATAACTATCGCCGTAGCATCATTCTGACTAATGATATGACTGCCGGCAAAGGTGACTACTCCGTCTGCATTTATAAACTCAACATTTTCCAGTTTTACCCTTTTACCTTGATAGTTACCGGAATGGAACTGCGCTACAGTAATTGTTTCGGCTTCAACCACTATGTTTTCTTTAAGTAGTATTTTGTTTCCAGGGCTAAGGCCATCAATGCTTTTCTGATCATTTATAATCCTGCCTGTCCCATTTATAAGATTCAGCCGGATCTTGTCCCCTAATTTTAAGGTGTTTGGGGTAAAAAATCGGATTAAAATACCACCAGTTTCATCCTGTATATAGGCAGTTTTGTTATCTAGTACGTTGGTTCCGGAAGTTATTACTCCTTCAATAAAATAGTCGGTTGCAATAAACCAATCATTTTCATGATTCTCAAATTGTGCCCTTACTTCCGAAATAGAATGTGTTTCACCAACAGCTTGGTCATCTTCTTTAATGGTTGCAATAAAAGAGTTTTGTGCTCCGGACTGTATCCCATCTGTCGTTTCTACTATGGTAAAGGTTACTTGGTAATCCACCAGAAGCATTTGGTCGTCTATGGGAAAAATTTTAAATGTTGTTGAATTTGTCTGGGGAGGAATTTCCAGGGATATCTCATTCAATACAGGATGAGGGGTCGTATAAAAATGAGTTCCATACACTTTATTGTCGGAAATACTCATTAGAATTTTTAATGATTCAGACTTGCTTGTTTGAGCAGACAGGTTGATCCCAACGGTAAGACCTTCTGCATTATCTTCTGAAATACTTGCTTCCTCAGCACTAAAATTAACCTCATTTAAGGTAACTACATGATGCATAAATTTTATGCTGGCAGTAGTTAGATTGCCCAATACAATACCGGAGCTTGGGCGAGTTAAGGAAAGGATCAGCGTCTTTTCCTCATTAATAGCCAAGGCATTTCGGGCTACAATAAAGCTGATTGTTTGGAGACCTTTTGTAAGTTTCAAAGGGATTTTACTGTTTAAAGCCCTGGGAATAGTTGTGTATTCCTGATCGTAGAGCAGGTCTCCTAGAAGTGCTACTTCTACAAAGCCATTCGCGGCAAGGCTAGAACTTAAATCAAGGGAAATAAGAATGGAATCGTCTTCGGAATTAATGATGTATTGAGCCTGTTTAAAAGATATTTTTGAAGGTAGAATTTCTTCAGGGTTAATTTCATCAGGAGTACAACTCAGTGCTCCTACAAAGAAGGCATGATATACAATTAAGCGGATAAATCTATTTGTTTTCATCGTTGTAAATTTTTGTGTTTATTAAGTTGTTATAAATTCCTTGATAGGTTGCTAATAAGATGTGGTTTAACCTCAACACCATTAACCAGAAATGGTTTGTTTAGCCTCTCAAATGGGATAATTTGATTGTAATAACTGGAAATCACTGCCTCTAGAGAAGTAAAATGGGAAGGAGGCGTCTTCACTTGGCTAAAAAAAGTATATGCCTTTGAAATACATCGGAGGCGAAACATATACCTGATAGGAAATGCTGGTATCAAAACACATCCTTTAAAGCGGATCAAAAGTATTAAATATTTGAAATGGGGCTGAAAATATTCACAATAATTTATGAATGATACACCCCTCTCAAATACAAGTATAGGGTAATACTTACCTATGTTTAGATTATGTAAAAAACCCCCTGACAATGATCACACAGGGGGCCTTTCGTTGATTTGGGGTAATATGCTTACTTCTTCAGCAAGTCGCGTATCTCCGCCAGTAATTCTTCCTGACTAGGTCCTTTAGGAGCAGCAGGTGCAGGCGGCGTTTTGGTTTTGTTATACGCCTTAACGATCAAAAACAGCACAAATCCTACTATGATCAGGTTGACGATAGTGTTGATCCACGCCCCGTAACGGATGGCGTTTTCAGCAATGGCACCGGCCTCTCCGGCAACTCCTGAAGCTTCAGTAAGTACGTACTTTAGGTTTGCAAAGTCGACTCCCCCGGTGAATTCACCAACGACGGGCATTATGATGTCGTTTACAAATCCGTTTACCACCAGGCCAACGGCTCCGGCAAGGATAACGGCCACGGCAAATTCAATGACATTGCCGGTCATAATGAAATTCTTAAATTCTTTTAGCATTGTTTTAAAGTTTAAATGATTAATAATTGTGTTTAGTGTATTTGTTATTCTTATCAGAATGCATAGCTAAGACCAAGGGTCCAGTAGGTTTGCAAGTCGTTATCTACAGTGTCGAAAGTCTCAGCTGTATTGCCCAGGGTATTTACAGAATAGTTCAGGGCTTCCTGCTTGTTGTTTCTCAGACCAAAATCAAAACCAACCCCGATCATTTTCCACAGCGTATAAGAGAAGGAGTTAATCCATGTCCAGTTGCTGAGGTCTCCGCTTTCGTAACTCTGGAATAAGGAGAGGTTACTCTTAAAGTTTACCGCTCCCACCTGACGGGTATAATCGGCAACGATCTTCGCTCCAAGGGAGGAGTTAAAGATGGTGTCCTCACTGCTGAAGACAAAGTTGTAGTTTAACGGATGGATGACCACTACCAGATTGTCAGTAGGCGTCCATGTTCCCCCAACCCCAATATCGAGGTATCCCGGATCATTGAAATTATTGAGGATGGTTGTGCGGTATTCCCCGAGGGTAGATATCGCAAACTTTTCACTCAGTTTTCGTCCGTAAAGGGAAGTGATATTAAATACATCTGTGGCTTCCCGGAAGCTGTCAGAATCCGTAGCATCATCCTTATCATCAAGCTTCACCCACTGCAGATTCACATTTGCCGAATTTCTCCAAAAGAATTTTTCCTCCTTGAGATTTGCAAAGGCATTGACAGTAAACCCGATATTTCCAGCCGAGTTGTTAGGAAATCCCTGGGAATACCAGTTGTTGAAGCTCGACAGGTTCACCCCTATGGTACCGAATGCCCCGGTTTTCCAACCTGGCAAGGCATCAATTTGTGATTGAAGGGCGTTTACCCTGCCCTGAATGGCAGCGATAGAATCCTTCTTTACAGCCTTTTCAGCTTTGAGTTCTGCTTCGGTTTGCGAATAGGCAAACATTCCTGCTGCCAGGAATAAAGCAAGTAATCCTCTTTTCTTCATCGTTGTTGTATTTGTAGTTATCAATTAAATTCTTTTATGATTGGTCATCGATGGAGGCATCCATGGCATTTTTCTTTACCGAAGCGATACCATTTTCCATCCCACTGGCATTGGAATACATCTCGCTTGTACCGATGATCTGTCCATTTCTCGCTTTCATATTGAAATACGGACTGCCGTTTTTAGCGGTTTTCCTGTCGAAACGCTTATCTTCTGAGGCGTTGTTCATTACCGAATGAATCCCTTTCTTGCAGCTCGCTTTACTCTTGTAGGTTTCGCTACTCAGGATGACCTGTCCGTTAGACGCTTTCAGATCGAATTTGTACTGACCTGATTTTGTTTTTCTGATTTCAAATTTTCCCATTGTTTTGATTTTACTATTTAATTACTCTATTTATTGATTTATTCTCTATTGTTCGGATTTCCCTGTAATCGCAGGATTCTCCTCCCAGTTATTCCTTATTTCAGTTCTACTTTGTTTTGTACCAGATCCTCAATAGGAATCACAATCTTCCCCTCTTTGGTCTTGATAGTTACAAGGATTCCTTCTATGGCCTCAATGGTACCTTCAATTTTTTTGGTTTTGATGGCGTCCCCAAC
>JABDQK010000243.1 GCA_013042255.1 Flavobacteriaceae bacterium
TGCTGCAAGTTTTAAAAATTGACTGTAGTATGCGTATTAAAACCGGTTGTCCCCATCGAGAATATCTCCCAGACCACCTAGAATACTACCTTCGCCTTTGTCCTTTCCTCCACCTTTTGGTGCAGAAGCCCAGACCCTTTTAGCCAGCCTGCTGAAGGGCAAAGACTGAACGTATACCGTGCCGGGCCCTCGAAGCGTGGCAAAAAATAGTCCCTCACCGCCAAAGAGAGTGTTTTTAATTCCACCAACAAACTCAACATCGTAGTCTACGTCCTTGGTAAATCCGACGATGCAGCCGGTATCTACTTTGATGATTTCGCCCTGACCTAATTCCTTTTTAGCCAGGGTTCCACCAGCGTGGACAAAGGCCATTCCATCTCCCTCTAATTTCTGCATGATAAATCCTTCCCCGCCGAAAAGTCCACGCCCCAGTCGCTTTGAAAATTCAATTCCAACCGAAACACCTTTTGCTGCGCATAAAAAGGCATCTTTCTGACAAATAAACTTCCCTTGTTTTTCAGAGAGATCAATCGGGAGGATTTTACCCGGATAAGGTGAAGCAAAGCTTACCCTCCGTTTATTTCTAGCGACATTGAGAAAGGAGGTCATAAAGAGGCCTTCACCTGTGAGTATTCGTTTTCCAGCGGAAAGCAGACTGCCCAGGACACCTTTGTTCTGATTAGAACCGTCGCCAAAGATGGTGTCCATCTGTAGGTCAGTATCCATCATCATAAAACTCCCTGCTTCAGCCACTACGGCTTCCTGGGGATCGAGCTCAATTTCTACGTACTGCATCTCTTCTCCAAAGATGTGATAGTCTATTTCGTGTGCATTCATTTTGTTGGTTTTACTTTTTACCTATTTGTATACTTTGTTTGTCTGATGTTACATTCTCCGCAATACACCCAGAGCCACATCTTCAATTTCGCGATAACGCTGAGTACCGATCATGAGCTTCTTGCCATTTTTCAATTTCAGAGCCAGGCCTTTTCTGCCTTTCACATTGTAAACGGTGCCATAGAGGGGTGAAAATCTCATCCCATAGCCAATCATCGGACTGTATTTTACAATCTCAGCCGACGCCACATCTTTCCAGCGGATCCTTTTATTAGCCAGGGGCTTGAATTTGATATAAAGATGATCTCTGGTTATGATCGTGCGCATTTTTAATTTCCAGAAGAATAAGCACAGCAGGAGCATTCCTATCAGGAAAACTATAAGTCCAAGGTTAGACATAGGGTTGTCACCAAAAGGCACTTCCAGTATCATTTGCTGTATGATCCCATACCCCGGAATTAACAGGATAACAAATAGCAAAAGCCAGATATACCACTGCGTGAATCCTTGTTCCTCTTTAAAGAGAACATTATGTATTGGGCTTTGGTAAAAAGGTTTGGCCATGCAGAAAGAATTAACTCTTTACTTTAAGTGTCCATTCAAAATCGAATACAGAGACCACAATGCCTTGTTCGTTCACCCCGGTAGAGGTCATCCAGCAGGTGACCCCCTCCCCTGTGTCCACAGCTTTTTGTAAAGCATTACTAATTTTGTAGCCATCCTCACAACTAAAGGTGATTTTTCCGGTAGCCTTTTTAGTAAAGGTTGCCTTGTTGTTTGCTACCAGCATGGATACTTTTTTTCCACTCTCCCTGATTTGAGACATTACCAGGGCTCCGGTACTCAATTCTGCGGCCATCCCCTGCACTGCCCAGAACATGGATTTAAAAGGATTCTGGTTGATCCATTTATGGGTAACTGTAACTACGGCCTTTTCTCTGTGGAGTTCACGTAGACGTACTCCCGTCCACCAGGCAGCAGGTAATTTAAAGAAAAGAAAAGTGTTGAACTTACTTACTGAGGTGGCCATATAGAAGGATTTAAGTCTCAAAAATACCACAATTCCATGAATTCATATTTGTTAATATTATGTTAATATTTAGTACTATGTTTTGCATAATACCTTCTTTTAGATATATATTTGCATAAGAAACTAATATGCCATGACAGAAACATTGTCCAAACACGAGAGAAATTTGTCTGCTGCCATCCATGCTTCTACCTTTAGCAGGTTCTTTATTCCTTTTGGTAATATCCTGCTTCCGCTTGTTTTGTGGCTGGCTAACAAAAAGGATTCGGCATTTGTTGACTACAATGGAAAACAAGCCCTGAATTTTCAGATCAGCCTGCTCTTGTATTCTGTTGTTTTAGGGGCTATTTCCATTCCCTTCTTTTTTGGCCTTATCCCGGATTTATTTGATCATGGGATTATACAATGGGGGAATCACGATCCCTTTAATGGTATTAATCTCTTTGTAGACTGGGACGATTTTCCTTTCGGGAGAATCTGGCCCCTGGGTATGGCCGGACTCGTGCCTGTAGCCATATTCCTGATCAATGTTGTGTATACCATTCTTGCAACACTCAGGACCAATGAGGGGCAGGAATTTAAATACCCCATTACGATTAATTTTATCAAATAATGAAAAGAGCACTGAACATAGTTTTTGCCATTGTGATGCTTGGTGGAATATCTCCAGCTCAGGCACAGCTCGCCGAGGACGCTGATTTATACCAACTCCTCAGGGAAAAGGACAGTGTGTTATTCCATGCTGCCTTTAACAATTGTGATCCCGAAACTATGGCTTCGCTCTTTACTGAAGATTTTGAGTTCTATCATGACAAAGGGGGCACAACCCTGGGCAGGGAGACTTTTTTGGCTCCCATGGTTAAGAACTGTTCCCAAAAAACTGAAGACTGGATTCAACCCTCAAAACGAATTCTTGTAGAAAACAGCCTTAGCGTATACCCCTTGCGAAAAGACGGAATCCTTTACGGCGCCATACAGCATGGGATGCATCGATTTGAGTTTTTGAATGAAAATAAAGAATATCAAAAGGGTGATATCGCCCGCTTTACTCATCTCTGGGTACTGGAAGCCGATCAGTGGAAAATAAAACGCGAATTGAGTTATGATCATCAGCCAGCCTCGAGCTATAAAATTGAAAATTAAATACACACACATCAACAAATGAGTTTATTCATCAATCAAAATCCCATGAAACCACAAAAAACGAACAGTTAACCCTATGCTGAATGAAGATCCGACTCATCACCGGACAGCATGTAACAGAAGAAAAAAATTATGAACATAGAAAACACAAAAGCGCAAATGCGTAAGGGAGTGCTGGAATACTGCATCCTGTCGATTCTTCAGGAGGAAGACAAGTATACTTCTGAGATCCTCGACACCCTTAAAAACGCTAAAATGCTGGTCGTAGAAGGTACTATCTACCCATTACTTACCAGGCTGAAAAACGCCGGATTACTGAATTACCGATGGGAAGAATCTACCTCCGGACCGCCCAGGAAGTACTATGGGCTTACAGAGACAGGAAAAATGTTCCTCAAAGAACTCGATACCACCTGGGACGAACTCAGAAATGCCGTGAATTTGGTCACCAACGCTAAAAAAGTAAAAAAATGAATAAGACAGTCAATATAAATCTTGCCAACGTCCTTTTCCACATCGATGAGGAAGCTTTTAACAAGCTGAAACGGTATCTGGAGGCCATAAAAAGGTCATTCTCCGGCACAACGGGTAGTGATGAAATTATAGCCGATATTGAAGCACGTATAGCCGAACTCTTCCAGGAAAGGATGGAGAACGAACGACAAGTGATCACCATGAAGGAGGTAGATGCCGTTATACAGGTCATGGGACAACCCGAAGACTACAGGGTAGATGAAGACATCTTTGAAGATGCCCCCAAAACCGAGGAACGCAAGGCTCCGAAAACAAAGAAACTCTACCGGGATATTGATAATAAATACATCGGAGGAGTATGTGCAGGCCTCGAGCACTATTTGGGAATAGACAGCCTTTGGATCCGCCTGATCTTTATACTACTTGCCCTTTCTACAGGCTTTGGATTTATCGCCTATATCCTCCTGTGGATCCTTGTTCCCGAAGCGGTCACCACCTCGCAAAAACTGGATATGCGGGGTGAACCTGTGAATATTTCGAACATCGAAAAAAAAATTAAAGAAGGCTACGAAGATGTCGCGGAAAAAGTAAAAGGGGTAGATTATGAGAAAGTCGGAAACAAAGTAAAAAGCAGTGGACGGACTTTTTTCGACGCCCTGGGTAATGTGATACTGTTCCTGTTTAAAGTGCTTGCCAAATTTATTGGTGTCATTTTAATCATCATAGGAGCATCAACCCTTATAGGGCTGTTTATCGGATTATTCACTGTGGGGACATTGGATATTATACATATCCCGGGGCTCGACTTTTACGAAATGTTCAACGCTTCCGGCACGCCGGTTTGGCTGATTTCACTGCTGTCATTCTTTGCCGTTGGAATTCCTTTCTTTTTTGTTCTGTACCTGGGCCTTAAAATCCTGATCAACAATTTGAAATCCATAGGGAATATCGTTAAATTCTCCCTCCTGGGCCTCTGGTTGATTTCCATCATCGGCCTTGTAGTTTTAGGAATTCAGGAAGCAGCTGCTCACGCTTATTCTGGCAGTACAACGGTTAAGGAAGAACTGCTGTTGCCTGCAGGTCAGGATACCCTGGTGGTAAGACCTATGAGCAGTGAATTGTTCGACAATCAGGAAAATATCGGCTTTAACCATATGACCCTCACCTATAATGAAGAAGGAGAACGTCTGTTGTTTTCCGACGACATCCGCTTCGACATTACGAAATCCACAGACACCCTTGCCTATCTTAAAATACGCAGGAATGCCGATGGAAGCTCCCTTTCAGATGCCAGGGAGAGGGCATCAAACATCCTCTATTCTTATGCGCTGGAAGGCAATACCTTGTCCTTAAACAACTACCTTACAACAGCTCTTGAAAATAAGGTCCGTGACCAGGAAGTACGCGTTACCCTTTCTGTTCCCGAAGGAACCCTGGTACGGTTTGAACCCGGAATGCGCAGGTACATAGGAAGGTTAACCCGATACGATAAAGACATTTACCGGGGGGATTTGGTAGACTACCTCTGGCTGATGAAGTCGAACGGGGAATTAGAATGCCAGGATTGCCCGGAAAATATGAATGGAAGACTCGAATGGAGTGATGATGAAGGCAGGATTATCATCGATGAAGATGGAATAGATATTAATGTAAAAGATGGGGGTGATTCATTTAAATTAAAAATCGATGACCGCGGTGTTGAGATCAAAGCCGATGATGACAATTTTTAATTGACATTTCATCCTGATGATTCAACAACTCAGTCAATGAAACTATACGCTTAACAACCAATAAGATACTTTTGATTTGATCTTAATTACTAACAACCCCCCGGTTATCAATCACCGGATAAAAAACAATAACATGACAACACTAGCTAGAATTGCAATCGCCGTACTTATGGCACTTTTCTTGTCCTCATGTGCCTTCGACATGAATTTTGGACAGGGAAAAAAAGGTAATGGCATCGTAGCCAAGGAAACAAGAGAAGTTTACGAAGACTTCACTGAAATTTCAGCCTCCGAAGGTCTTGATGTTTTCGTCACCCAGGCCGATAATTTCTCCATTGAAGTTGAGGCAGATGAAAATATCATGGAATTAATTGGCACTGACATTAAAAATGGAAAATTGAGAATCCACGCCATCGAAAATATTGGGAGGGCTACCAAAAGAATACATGTCACCCTTCCAGAGGTAACCGGACTTTACGCCTCCAGCGGATCTGATCTTGTCACACAAAATGTGATCCGCGCCAACAAGATAGCACTGGATGCCAGTAGCGGAGCCGATATAAAAGCAGCTGTGGTTGCCGAAGAAGTAGAAGCTGACACCAGTAGTGGGGCAGATATCAGGCTGGAAGGAGAGGCACAGATGCTACGCGCTGATGCGAGCAGTGGCTCAGGAATCAGGGCTAAAAATTTTGAAGTAAGGGTTTGCTACGCCGATGCGAGCAGTGGTGCCGATATCGATCTCAATGTTTCTGAATCACTTGTAGCCGAAGCAACCAGTGGTGCCGACATCTCCTACTCCGGGAATCCAAGTGTTGAAAAGAACAAATCATATTCTGGCCGCGTCCACAAAGAATAAGTACTGCTGCCAGATAAACCATAAAAACCCCGAATTTTTCTTCGGGGTTTTTTAATTCACTCTTTGCTTTGTTTATCTTAGGTATAAATTAAATATATGCAAGTTCGGCTGTCCCAACATACGCTTCATCTCAAACATCCCTTTACCATTTCCAGGGAGTCGCACCAGACACAGGATACTTTAATCGTACACCTGAGTCAGGATGGAAAAACAGGCTATGGGGAAACCACTTCAAACCCCTACTACGGCCACACCATCGGAGAGCTGAGAGATGAGATAAAAAGTGTAAGCTCTGAAATTGAAAAATATCCTTTTTCTCAACCTGAAGAATTCCATAAATGGTTAAAGGGAAAAAACCTGTCCAGCTTTGCCCTCTGTGCCCTGGATCTGGCCGCTCACGATCTTTACGGTAAAATGCAGAATACGCCCCTCTACAAAATCTGGGGCACTTCTATTGAAAATTATCCTTTGACTAATTTTACCATTGGCATTGATACCATTGAAAATATGGTTGCGAAAATGAAAGAAAAGCCTTGGCCCATATACAAAATCAAATTAGGTACTTCTGAGGATTTAGATATTATAAGAGAACTGAGAAAGCACAGCGATGCCGTTTTCAGAATCGATGCAAACGGGGCATGGACTGCGGCACAGACCATCGCAATAGCCCCCGAGCTCAAAAAACTCGGAGTTGAATTTATCGAACAACCCCTCAGGGCCGACGACTGGTCGGGCATGGAAGAAGTTGCCCATCATTCGGTCCTACCTGTGATTGCGGATGAGAGCTGTCTGGTTGAAGAGGATGTGGAACGATGTGCCCTGCACTTTAACGGAATCAATATTAAACTCACCAAATGTGGCGGACTAACGCCTGCTCTTCGTATGATTGAAAAAGGCAGGGCTCTGGGATTGAAAATTATGGTAGGATGCATGACGGAGTCTACCGTTGGGATTTCAGCCATTGGGCAATTGTTGCCCCAATTGGATTATGTGGATATGGATGGTCCGATGCTGCTCAGCAAAGACATTGCCACGGGCATACAGATCAATAAAGATGCAACAATCACCTTTCCAAGGCTCGGAGGCAGTGGAATAAGCCTTGTCTCATGAAGGTAAGGGTACAGACATATCCGGGAACCACCCTTGAACACCAGGGAGATAAATATCATTATTTTGGTGGCACCTCCTAT